>JAYTQV010000084.1:0-46124 GCA_043746515.1 Actinomycetes bacterium
AACGTGCTAAAACTTTCATCGAGAACAGCATCGAGTCCCCTGCTATGGATTTCTGTCATCTCATAAGAGCGCATACCTTGATCGCGCATCCAGGTCAGAGTGGCATCATCGGGCCAATATCCCCGCAATCCGACTTGAAGGAAGCGATCTCCACGTACAGATCCTCGAGTGATCAATTGTCGCATTGGTGTTCCGTGACCGACCAGTGCACCGAACTGAGTCTTAGCCGTATCTGCATGGGCATCAAAGTGAATCATGGAGATCTTGCCGTTGCCGCGGTGGTTTGCGACTCCAGCTACATCTGCTGAAGTAACTGAATGATCTCCACCCAGCACTACCGGGATTGCTCCTGAGCGAGAAATCTTCTCAGTTGCCTCCTCAAGCAATTGCAACGAGCCAACCAAATCATGTCCTGACATCAATAGATCGCCAGCATCAACCACCTTAAGATCTTTAAGACCATCTACACGCAGCGCTAGATGCGGACGTTGCCCATCATGGTCCAAGTAATCAGTACCCCGAATTGCCTGCGGACCGAACTTTGCCCCCGAGCGATGAGAAGTTCCCGCGTCAATTGGTGCTCCCACAATCACAACATCTACGTTCGCATATGTTGCTGGGACCTCAAGATCACAGCGATCGACCCCTAAGAAGGTAAAGGAAGGTCCGTACATATTCCCTAAGTTGGTCATGTATCAGACTTTAGCGCACCCCTGCGCGCTTACGGCCGACAAATTGGCCTGTTAGCACGATGATCAAGGCAATCAAGAACATGGAGGATCCAATCACATTGGCCTGAGGTGGCAATCCCCGCTGCGCTGATATGTAAACGAACTTTGGAAAGGTATTAACGTCTCCAGAATTGAAATTGGTAATAATGAAATCATCAAAGGACAAACTAAATGCAAGAAGTGCGGCTGCGGCTATCCCAGGAGCGACAAGTGGAAGAGTTACGCGGCGGAAAGTTTCGCGCTCATCAGCATAGAGATCCATCGCAGCTTGCTCTAACCGCGGGTCAAGACTTGCGATGCGAGCCTTGACGGTGACAACGACAAAAGAGATGCAGAACATCACGTGGGCAATCACGATTGTCCAAAAACCTGGATTGAAGCCGAAGGAGATAAACATAGTGAGTAGCGACGCGCCCATCACGATCTCCGGTGTGGCCATAGGCAGGAAGATCAGAATATTTACTATTGATCGACCTTTAAATGCGTAGCGACCCATGGCGAAGGCCATCAAAGTCCCCAATACCGTCGCAAGAAAAGTAGCAAGCACTCCGATCTTAAGCGAGTTTCCAAGTGCGTTGCAAACATCTGGAGCCCCACACGGATTGCGCCAGTTGTTCCAAGTAAAACCTACCCAAACTAGATTGCTCTTGGTTGAATTATTAAATGAGAAGACGATCGTGTAAATGATGGGCAGGAATAAATAGGCAAAGCCGATGAAGGCATAAATTCTGATGAGATTGCGTGAAAACCAGCGCGAATACCGATTCATACCAGCTCCTCGGTGCCAGCTCGCTTTACATAGAGCATCACCAGAATCAAAATGGAGGCCATCAAAATCAAGGAGAGAGCAGCAGCGCCCGGGTAGTCAACAATTTCAAGATAACGGGCCTCAATGACATTACCAATCATTTTTGTACCCGGGTTACCAAGTAACTCGGCGTTGATGTAATCACCGGCCGCAGGAATAAATGTAAGAAGAGTCCCGGCTACTACACCAGGGAGCGAGAGCGGAACAGTTACTCTCCTAAATGTCGTGATCGCATTTGCATACAAGTCACCTGATGCTTCCATCATACGGATATCGATGCGCTCCAAACTTGCATAGAGCGGAAGAGTCATAAACGGCAAGAAGTTATAAGTCAATCCCGCAACCACTGCAAAAGGGGTGGCGGTGAGATGCCCTTGTGCCCCCAGAATATGGAGAAAACGAAGAACTTTTATCACTAGGCCTTGCTCCCCCAATATCTGCTCCCATGCCACTGTGCGAAGCAAAAAGGAACAGAAGAATGGAGCCACGATCAAGACCAGTAGTGTGTTTTTCCAACGTCCAGATTTAAAGGCAACTGCATATGCGAGCGGGTAAGAGATTATTAAAGCGAAAAGCGTAGCTAAAAAGGCATATTCAAAAGAGCGAAACAATTGTGCCCGTGCCGAAGTGAGCGCATCAATAAAATTGGCAAAGCGATATGTCTGGACATAGCTCCCAATTCCATAACCTTGTGTTTGCGTAGAGGTACTGATTAATTGATAGATCGGGACCAAAAAGAAGAGAATCAGCCAAACAATCCCTGGAGCTAAAAGCCAATATGGAAATATCTTCTTCTTACTTATTACGGAGTTGCCACCATGGGGGGATGTCTGCAGGAGCGCGGTAGTCATTCGCTATCAGGATTCGCTTCCGACCCAGCTGTTGCATCTTGGTCACCTGCTAAACCAAAGGTAAAGATTGACTCCCATGAAATGACTACGGGATCACCTTTTGACAAGGGAGGAGTTCCATCATCGTTTTGCTCAAAGACCATGAGTTCTTGTCCCCAAGGCATCTCCACTTGATACTGCGTACTTACTCCAATGTAGGAGGCATCTGAGATCACCCCGCCTTCCAAGATATTTCCACTCATTGCCGATCCTTTAGGCGCAATGCGAATTTTCTCCGGACGAATTCCCAAGAGCACTGAAGAGTCATGGGCATGATTGCGAGTAGCCGGGAGTCCTACCTTGGTGCCAAAAACATCCACCACACCGTGCGCTCCAGAAGAATCCAGGATCGAGCCTTTAATTAAATTGGATTGACCCAGAAAGTTCGCTACGAATGCAGTGCGAGGGTTATCATACAAATCAGCAGGACTTCCCATCTGTTCAATTTTTCCCTCGTTCATAACGGCAATGGTGTCCGCCATTGTCATCGCCTCTTCTTGATCGTGAGTGACGTGAACAAAGGTGATGCCGACTTCTGTCTGAATCCATTTAAGTTCAATCTGCATAGCGCGACGCAACTTGAGATCGAGCGCTCCAAGTGGTTCATCCAACAAAAGCAGTGCCGGACGATTCACAATGGCACGAGCTAAGGCGATTCGCTGTTGCTGCCCACCAGAGAGTTGATTGGGTTTACGAGAAGCAAGATGAGTTAATTCAACGAGCTCCAGAGCCTTTTGAACTTGATTATCAACATCCTTAACGCCTCGGCGACGTAATCCAAATGCCACATTTTCGTAGATCGAAAGGTGCGGAAATAAAGCATAATTTTGGAATACTGTATTGACGGGTCGCTTATAAGGCTTCTCATAGGTTAAATCCGCGGAACCTATATGGATCGAACCAGCCGTTGGCTCCTCTAAACCAGCCACCATACGCAGAGTGGTGGTCTTGCCGCACCCAGAAGGACCAAGCAACGCAAAGAAAGAGCCAGCCGGGATTACCAGATCGAGATCATCGACAGCGACGAACTCTCCAAATCTTTTAGTGAGGTTCTTAAGAGTGAGATCACCGTGGACGGAGGTTGAAGCATCAACCACTACTAGTTACCACTTGCCTTCTGGAATGCAGTAGCAAAAGAAATCTGTTCGGTCTGGGTGAGACCACGGAAAACTTTCAGATTTTTCCACATTGCGGCATCCGGAAAAATTAACTTATTGTTGACCTGTGCAGGATTAATTTTTCTCATCGCTTCCTGCGCTCCCGCGACAGGACAGATGTAGTTAATGTAATTTGCTACCCGAGCAGCAACTACAGGGTCGTAGTAGTAGTTAATTACCGCCTCCGCATTCGCTTTGTTCGGAGATTGCGAAGGAACCATCATGTTATCTGTAGAGAACGTCCCGCCTGATTCGGGAATCGCAAAACCGAATTGATTAGAGTTCTGGGCATTTAGTTGATTGATATCTCCAGACCAACCAATAACTGCAACCGCATCCCCGCTGATGAGATCTTCTTGATAGCTCTGTCCCTTTACCTGACGAATGAATCCATCATGAATCATTTTCTTTAAATAATCGATAGCGTTCATAAACTTATCTTGCGAAAAAGGTTTGGATATATCCACTCCTTGCCACAACATGATCAAACCAATGGTGTCACGCATTTCAGATAAGACTTCAATCTTTCCCTTATTTGCGGGAGCAAAGAGTTGCTCCATAGTATGAATTCCTTTTGGATTTTTCTTATTGTTCCACGCGAATCCTGCAATAACCCCAGCCCAAGGCAAGGAATAGTGACGTCCTGGATCCAGAGGTCGATTCAACAAATAAGGAAGCACATTCTTCTTATTTGGGATCTTAGAATCGTCGAACTTGGTTACATAGCCTCCACTGATCCATCTGGAAGCCATCCACTCTGTGAGCACAACAATGTCGTACCCGATATCCTTCTTCAGTTTGAGTTGTGGAGTCACTTTGGCGGTGAACGTGTCGTTATCGTCAATAACTTCCATGTACTTAACTGGAATTCCAGTTTTTTTGGTGAAATCTACGAGAGTGGGGTAATTCTTCGACTTGTTGTCATAATCCAGATATAAAGACCAGTTAGCAAATCGCACTGGATTAGATTTTGATGCGGCTTGCGCTATCTCTACATCTGTTAGACCTAGGATCGATGTAGCCCCTAAACCTCCTGCTGCTTTTATCAAATTGCGCCTAGAGATTTCTAATGACATTGCTTGGCCGCCCTTCGTAGATTGTGACAGTTCCCCAGAACCCTCTGGAAAATTCTAGATCCAGTTTGCACTGGTTACAACGATCAACTCTGAAGGCGTGCTCCTTATTCTTCCCTAATATGCCAGTTCGTTCCATATGACTCAAGCAATTCTAAGAAAGGTTCTGCTGGAAACCATTCGGGGCCATTCACCCCTTGCGGTCTCCACTCCCCTCGTTCAACGAGTTCCAAGGCGATGAGTGGATTGATGGCTGTCTGCCAAACAACAGCCTGATCTCCATATTCACTCATTGTAAAAGCGTTATCAACGACGTTATATATGTAAACGCCCCTTGGTTTACCTTGCTTGTCTAAACCTTTAACTTGAATTCCAGCACAGGTCTTACCCGACATTCGTGAACCCAGTGTGGCTGGATCGGGTAGTAGTGCGGCTAAAACGTTCCTCGGCGAAACCTCGACCCCTTGCACGCTTACCAGCTCGGTTCTATCTAACCCCAGGGTGCGAATCGTCTTTAATATTTCAATGAAGTGACTTCCAAGTCCATATTTGAAAGCAACTCTCCCCGCATCAATCTTTCGGGGAATGAGGGCAACCTCCTCATGCTCAACATTCACACACTCGACGAGTCCAATTCCATCTGGGAATTCAAAGCTCTCCAGGTCAGAAAAAGGCTCCGTGGTGTACCAGCCCCGATCTCGCTCCCACATCAATGGAGGATTGAGACACTCTTCTATCGTCGTCCAAATTGAAAAAGTAGGTGCAAAATCATAACCTTCGACAACCAGGTTTGAACCATCATAAACAATTGCAGAATCGATTCGCGAAAAAAGATTATCGGCCGCATAACGCGCAAAGACATCGCTCAAACCGGGTTCAACGCCTATTCCAACCAGCGCATAAATTCCTTTAGCTCTAAATGAATCATCCTTGGCGAATTGTTCATCGCCGAGCATCAACCCAACTTTGCTCGTAGGTGAATCTGGATCCGCTTTGGATAAAGACATAGCCATATCTACGTAATTGACTCCCTCTAATTCACACGCATCAAATATTGGCATAACAAAACGTGGATCTACCGCATTGATCACTACATCTGGATGGGTGAGGCGAATGAGAGTACGAAGGTCTTCAACACTTGCTGCATTGACACTTGCCGCGCTAAACCGATCATCTTTCAAACGTTCAACGGCGCTTTGTGCGCGCGCCAAATCTCGGTCTGCTATGACCATATTAGAAATAAACGTCCGACGGGCCGCGATATTCGCGATCGCACTTCCAACTCCGCCGGCTCCAATAACGAGGGCCTTCATATTCATCAACTCCCAATGGTTTATTTGAGTCTAACCCCGCTCACACCTCAATTCCAGTATTTCCGCGCCTTTCTCTTATGTCCTACTGCTTTCTCCCATGTAATGTGCTGAGTGATTAATCAGTAAGATTAGGTAGTGATTGCAACCCAGAGTGTCGAACTTCGAGCTGGGGCAAGGTTACTCGTTAAAGATGTGACTGTTCGCATCAATCATGGTGATCGAATTGGTTTTGTGGGTCGAAATGGCGCCGGTAAAAGCACCTTAGCGAAAGTCTTAGCCGGTGAGGGACTCCCCGCAGGTGGACAAGTATTGCGCACTGGAACCATCGGATACTTACCTCAAGATCCTCGCACGGGAGATCAAGAAGAGAGCGTTATCAACCGCATTCTTTCCGCACGCGGCTTAGACCTCATAGTGACTCGAATGAGAAAAGCAGAGGAAGCGATGGCCACGGCGTCGATGGAAGAGCTCGAGGTGGCCATGGAGCGTTATAGCCGGGTTGATCAGGAATTTAGCGTTGCAGGTGGATATGGTGCTTCGGCAGAAGCAGAATCAATCGCTATGAACTTGGGTCTACCGGAACGCGTATTTAATGATTCTTTATCAGGACTTTCAGGTGGTCAGCGTCGTCGGGTAGAGCTAGCGCGCTTACTCTTTGGTGGCTCTGAAACATTGATATTAGATGAACCTACAAACCATTTAGATGCCGAATCAATCAATTGGTTACGCGAATATTTAGGTAAATATTCCGGCGGACTAGTGATCATCTCCCACGATGTGAACTTGATAGAAACTGTTGTAAACAAAGTTTTCTATATTGATGGTAATCGTAATGTTATTGATGTGTACAACATGGGCTGGAAAAAATATCTGCAACAGCGCGAAGATGATGAACATCGTCGCAAGAAAGAGCGCGCAAATGCCGAGAAAAAAGCTGCGATCTTGGCAAAGCAGGGCGAAAAAATGCGGGCAAAAGCCAGTAAAGCCGTAGCAGCGCAAGGTATGTTGCGCCGTGCCGATGCGCTGCTTGCGGGCCTAGAGGACGTTCGTAAATCTGACAAAGTCGCCAAATTACGCTTTCCAACTCCTGCTCCTTGCGGAAAAACTCCCCTTATGGCACACGGTCTTTCTAAGTCCTATGGCTCTTTGGAGATCTTTACCGACGTGGACTTGGCGATCGACAAAGGCTCGCGCGTTGTCATTCTGGGACTCAATGGTGCAGGTAAAACTACACTTCTCAAAATGCTTGCTGGAGTATCCGAATCAGACACCGGTGAGATTGAGCCAGGCCACGGAGTCAAGATTGGGTACTACGCACAGGAACATGAGATGTTGGATTTTGAACGCACTGTCTTGCAGAACATGATGTCATCTGGGGAGAGCGTAGGTGAACCACAAGCACGACAAGTTCTCGGTTCATTTTTATTTAGTGGAGATGATGTACAAAAACCCGTGAAGGTACTCAGCGGTGGTGAGCGAACTCGACTTGCTCTCGCAACGCTCGTCGTCGGAGCCGCTAATCTGCTACTTCTCGACGAACCAACCAACAACCTTGATCCAGCATCACGCGATGAGATTCTGGCCGCCCTGGCCGAGTATCAAGGAGCAGTTGTGATGGTGACGCACGATGTTGGAGCTGTTGTAGCACTCAAGCCTGAACGTGTTCTGCTCCTACCCGATGGAGATGAGGATCTTTGGAACGATGAGTACTTCGATCTCATCTCCCTCGAATAAAAGCGCCAAAACTATCCTCTCAGTGCTACAGCAATCTCCCTAAAGTCCTCAACCAAAATATCGATCTCATTCTGTTCGTGAGCAAGGCTGATCAACCATTGCTCATCAAGACCCGGCGGCGTAATGATTCCGCGGTTGAGAGACCAGAGCCAGGAAAGTTCTGCAACTTTGAAATCAGTGGCCTTGTAATCCCGATAATTTCGTACCGGATCAATCGACCACGTCACACAACCCTTTATTCCAAATCCAACGGTATGCGCTGGCAACTCATATTCATTGATGATGTCGGTGATGCGATCTAGAGCTTGGTAATTGAGAGACTCGGCTTTTTCTAAACTCTCATCAGTACACACTTTTTCCATTGCACGAACACCCGCCATTGCTAATGGATTAGCGTTGAATGTTCCAAAGTGGTGGAAGCGTCCATCCGCGATTGCAGACATGATCTCTCTCTTTCCACCAAATGCTGCAAGTGGTAAACCTCCACCGATTGACTTCGCCAAGCAAATCAAGTCAGGCTTCACACCGATGCGAGCTGCCGCCCCACGTGGCCCAGCAGTCAGCCCTGTTTTCACTTCGTCAAAAATTAGAATAATTCCGTACTCATCACAGAGGGCGCGAACTGCCGCCAAATAGCCTTCATCCGGCAATACGATCGCGAGATTTTCAAGAACTGGCTCCATAATGAGACAGGCAATTGTTGCGGAGTGTGCCTGAAATATCTTTTCGAGAGCAAGAAGATTGTTAAATGGAACAACATAGATCTCCCCCACATTTGCACCCGCTGGAATAACTGGATGTGGAGAATCCGCAGGTCCTGCCAGATTCAAGTCAGGCTTCGCGGAGACAGTGAGGGGATCGTAACTACCGTGGTATCCACCCTCGATTTTAACGAGTCCATTTTTACTTGAATAGGCTTTCGCCAAGCGTACCGCGTACATAGTCGCCTCGGTGCCCGAGTTTGCAAAGCGAATTTGATCCACGTCAAAGCGCTTACAGATTTTCTCTGCCGCGTCACGCGAAATTGGTGAAGGCGTCACAAAGAGAGTGCCGCTCTCCAGCGCCTTCTTTGCTTCTGCAACTACAACCGGGTTTAAGTGTCCGGCCAACATGGCTCCAAAACCCATAGAAAGATCAAGGAGTTTTCTTCCATCGACATCCGTCATCCATGCGCCTTGCGCACTGACGATCGACAATGGATATGGATCCCAGTGTTGGAAACTAGATGGAACTCCTAATGGCATGGACCCCAGTGCTAGATCGAATTCGACTCGTGAGGCAAAAGAGGATTGAGAAAAGCGATCCCATTCGATAGCGAGTAGCGAATCGACTCGTGAATGGTTAATCGGGCGAGGGTTGTTACTGGTCTTTCTATATGTTTGCGGCTTTATCGTTGAAGTCATGTACGAACGTTGTGTACATCGAGGACTCTTGGCTGGTGCCAAGACACGATGACAGTCTCCCTTGTAGTTTTCGCGCCACCTGAGGTTCAAAGAACATTTATCATTTGCGATTACTTCGCAAAAGTGATCTTCGACTCAAAATAGTGCTGGGAAGAAGGTATCAGAATGCCATCTGAAATTCATCTCTGGCAGGCTTTTCCGTTCGCGCTTTGGACTTTTTTGCAATAAAGTTCAACTTCTCTTTGAATTTCCTCACTATTTTTGGAAGGCGTTATGTCGACTCAATCAGGAACAAAAGCTGGCAAGAAGCACCATTGGCAACCGGGCGATGAAGGGTTAGACCCCAATCGTTGGAGGGCGCTTATAGTGATTGCAATTGCCGCACTCATGATCGTTCTCGATGCCTCCATCATCAACCTCGCGCTCCCTAAGGCACAAACAGCGCTTCATATTTCTAATGCAAACCGTCAGTGGGTTGTTACCGCTTACTCTTTAGCGTTTGGCTCATTGCTTTTGCTCGGTGGTCGTATTGCAGATTATGTCGGGCGTAAGAAAGTATTCATGATAGGACTTCTTGGATTTGCAGGAGCTTCAGCAATTGGTGGCTTCGCCACTTCTCAAGGAATGCTCTTCGCAGCCCGTGGACTTCAAGGAGCTTTTGGTGCGCTACTTGCTCCCTCTGCACTCTCTCTCATCAACGTCACATTCACGGTTCCTAAGGAACGGGCACGTGCCTTTGGAGTGTATGGCGCAATTTCTGGTGGAGGGGCTGCAATTGGATTGATCGCTGGCGGAACCCTCACCGAATATGCAAACTGGCGATGGTGTCTCTTTGTAAATATTCCTATTGCAATCATCGCGGTTTTTCTTGCTATTCCAAATCTTCACGAGTCGAAGGCTGCTGGCGACAACACATATGATATCCCTGGAGCCGTCACAGTAACTCTCGGTCTGATCAGTTTGGTTTATGGATTTAGCCAAGCGGCAAATAATGGTTGGCTCAATCTCCACACCTATCCTTATTTCATTCTTGCAGCTCTATTCATTGGGGCATTTGTGGTTGTTGAAATGCAAGTAAAAAATCCCCTTCTGCCGCTTCGCGTTGTCAAAGAGAGAAATCGTGGCGGTTCTTACCTAACCTCCTTGCTAACAGGTACAGGACTCTTCGCGATGTTCCTATTCCTCTCTATCTACATGCAAAACTTCCTGCATTACTCACCTCTCAAATCTGGCTTTGCCTTCCTACCATTTAGCGGTGGAATCATTATTGGAGCGGGTATCGCTTCGCAGCTCCTGCCTAGGACCGGTCCACGCCGATTGATGGTCAGCGGTCTCATCGTTGGTGCTGGTGGCCTCTGGCTGCTCTCAGGAATAACTCCAACTTCGGGTTACACCAAAGACATCCTTCCAGCCATGATCATCATGTCATTTGGTTTAGCTTTCGTCTTTATTCCAAGTGCCAGTACCGGACTTCACAATGCCGGAGAGCATGACGCAGGAGTTGCCAGTGCCATGCTTAACACCAGCCAGCAAATTGGTGGATCACTAGGTGCTGCACTCCTTAACACCGTTGCGATCTCCTCGGCTGCCGCCTATATCAAGGGTCACAGCTCCCTCGGAGCAAAAGCCGTCATTTACGGTCAAGTACATGGCTTTAGCAATACCTTCAAGATCGGTTCAGGATTCCTGCTGGCCGCAGCGATTGTCTCGACCATCTTTATCAACGCAGGTAAGGACTCTCTGACTGAGCATGAGGGTGCCGTCTCCCTCTAAACGCTCCACATTGCCCATCAATACCCCCTCGATTTCAAGTTGCCGAGGGGGTATTGATGCAATAAATTACTACTTGCGAACTATTCGCAACTAAAGTAGTAGGGTCAGGAGGAATCCATGAACGCACCAGCGGGTCTCCAACACAAGAGGTCAAGAAATCCCTTCGCCAGTCTCTCTGGGGATGAACGTCGTCGATTACTCGCGATGTTTGGCGTTATCTTTTTTCTACTCTTTGGCGGGCTAATTTTGATGGCATTCGCTACCTCGAGTCACTATCGCCTAGCCGACGGAACGATGTTTGGCTGGGGCACTGGATTCCTAGCGCTCACCCTCGGTATGCGCCACGCCTTCGATGCTGACCACATCTCCGCAATCGATAACACGACTCGTAAATTGATGGCTGAAGGTCAAAGGCCGATGGGAGTTGGATTCTTCTTCTCTCTCGGCCACTCATCGGTAGTCACAGCTCTTGCCATCATTCTAAATTTTGGAATCAAGTCACTGGGCGTACAAGTCAAAAATCAAAATTCTAGCTTGCATCACTACACGGGATTGATCGGAACGACCATAAGCGGAACTTTCTTGATGCTGATTGCATTGTTAAATCTCGTTGTTCTGATTTCAGTGCTCAAAGTTTTCAAGGCAATGCGCACCGGAACTTACAACGAGGCGGAGTTAGAGAAACACTTAGATTCGCGCGGATTTATGATGCGTTTCTTCGGACCAATCGCCAGACGTATTGATAAAAGTTGGAAGATGTATCCACTAGGAATCCTCTTTGGTCTGGGATTTGATACCGCTACTGAAGTTGCCCTGCTTGTACTTGCAGGTTCCTCGGTTGTCGCTGGGTTGCCGTGGTGGGCTATTTTGGCCCTGCCAATGCTTTTCGCGGGTGGAATGAGTCTGCTTGACACGATTGATGGATCGTTTATGAACTTTGCATATGGATGGGCCTTCTCCAAACCAGTTCGCAAGGTCTATTACAACATCGTCATAACCGGACTTTCAGTCATTGTTGCCATCTTCATTGGCGGACTTGAAGTAGCGCAAGTATTTGCCCAACAACTAAATCTCACTGGGGGGTTCTGGAACTATGCCTTGGCTTTTAACATCAACAAGGCTGGCTTCATTATTGTCATGATGTTTGTGGTGGTATGGGTGAGCGCTCTCTTAATCTGGAAATACGGCAAGATTGAGATTAGATGGCACGATAATGCACACAAAGCGCAACAAGAGCGCGGTGAAACTCAAGATCATGCAGCCGCCGGAATAGTTATGGGACCTATCACCGACGGCTTCACTATCGACTAGTTCTTACGCAAAACTAACGAATTAACGAATTAACGAATTAACGCTCGACCGTTCCAGAAATGAATTCTTCGACACGTTGATGTGCAACCTCATCGGTATATTGAACTGGTGGGGACTTCATAAAGTAACTTGATGGAGACAGTAGTGGACCACCTATTTTGCGATCGAGTGCTATCTTGGCACAACGAAGCGCATCGATAATTACTCCAGCAGAGTTTGGTGAATCCCACACTTCGAGCTTGTATTCCAAGTTCAGGGGAACATCACCGAAGGCGCGTCCTTCTAAACGAACATACGCCCACTTGCGATCATCCAACCACGGAATGTAATCCGATGGTCCAATGTGAACATTCTTAGCGCCCATGTCGTGATCTAACTGAGATGTAACAGATTGAGTCTTGGATATCTTTTTTGACTCCAGGCGATCGCGCTCCAACATATTCTTGAAGTCCATATTTCCACCAACATTGAGTTGATATGTGCGGTCAAGATGCACTCCACGATCCTGAAACAATTTTGCCATGATGCGGTGAGTAATAGTTGCACCGACTTGAGATTTAATGTCATCCCCCACAATAGGCAAGCCAGCCTGGGTGAACTTCTCTGCCCACTCTGGATCTGATGCAATAAATACTGGTAACGCGTTCACAAACGCTACGCCGGCTTCGATTGCACATTGTGCATAAAACTTAGCCGCGTGTTCAGAACCAACAGGTAGGTAGCAGATCAATACATCGACTTTGCGTTCTTTAAGAACCGCAACGATATCTACCGGAGCTTCATCGGACTCGATAATTGTTTCACGATAGTAGCGACCCAGGCCATCTAATGTGTGACCACGTTGAACGATAAGTCCAGTTTTGGCGACATTACAAAATTTAATTGTGTTGTTCTCTGAAGCCCACATTGCATCTGCAAGGTCGAGTCCAACTTTCTTGCCATCTACATCAAATGCTGCAACGAAATTCACATCACGCACGTGGTAACCACCAAGTACTGCATGCATGAGCCCAGGGATTTCGATATCTGGCTCTGCATCTTTGTAGTACGTCACGCCTTGGATAAGCGAGTTAGCGCAGTTACCCACACCGATAATCGCTACACGTATCTCTTTGCTATTGGTCATGTTTTCGTTGCTCACGAAGACTTCCTCTCGGTATTGATCATTTCTTGTAACCAAGCGATCTCTCGCTCAGCAGATTCCAATGAGTGACGACGCCACTCAACTAAATAACGGTCGATTCCTTCGGGAGACTTCTCAAGTTCGCTGCGAAGGATGGTTGCCTTTTCAGCTAATTTGCGATGCCGCCCTTCAAGTATTTGAAGGCGATTTCGCTGTGGGGTCGGCCCAAAGAATGCGAATCTGACTTCGAAACTCTCGTCTTCCCAACTATCTGGGCCACTACTCGATGAGATTGCCTCAAAGCGATGTCGGCCAGAGTCGGTAATGGCATACACGATGCGTGATCTACGACTTACTCCTGCCTCCGTAGAGAGACTCTCCTGGATTACCCCTGCTTCCAACATGCGATGCAGCTGGGGGTAGAGAACTGAGAATGAGAGTGCACGGAATGGGCCATAAATTGCGGTCATGCGCTTGCGTAACTCATATCCGTGAAGGGGCCCCTGGCTAAGTACGCCAAGTAAGGCGAACTCAAGGGATTCACTTCGCGAGCGCATCTATGGACTCCAACAGGTAATTAGATCGTTTAGATCTATCGAATCGATATAACGAGTCGTAACTTATCGATTTGATACAACGCTGTCCACTCAGAACCACGCTCTTCAAGTACTCTCCCGTAGTGACATTGGCCATTCCCTCCAAACTCTGGGAGTACCTAGTTGCCACCACGCTCATAATCTGGGCTCCTGGGCCAAGTGTCCTCTTTACGATCGCCAGAGCCATCGCCTGGGGGCGCACCGTGGCAATCGCCACAGTTCTGGGCAATGTTCTTGGTGAGTTCGTCATTTCAGTCCTGGTGGCCCTGGGATTAGGTCCGATACTCCAGCGGTATCACCTGGCCTTCATTGCCGTTCAGTGGTTAGGAGCGTTCTATCTCATCCATTTGGGAATTACTGCCGTACGCCATCACAAGGAAGATGCACAGGCGATGACCAGCGTGAGCGACAGTCGGCCCTCAATTCCCAGGACGATTCACGAGGGTTTCGTTGTTGGATTACTTAATCCCAAAACTCTGGTCTTCTTTGCAGCGATATTGCCTGAATTTGTTGACAGGTCGCAAGGTCATCTCACTTCGCAACTACTCATCCTTGGGTTTCTATTCTGTTTCATTGCTCTGATTTCTGACGGAATATGGGGTTTTATTGCGGGCACCTTTCGAAGTTGGCTCTCCGCGCAGCCGTCACGGCTAGAGCGAATGCGCCTAGCTGGTGGAGTCGTGATGATCTCACTGGGGCTCTTCACCTTTCTCAATTCCGTCTTTCATCCGTGAAGGTCTTGGACGCACCTTGACGTTGGTTGTGGCGAATCTCGCAGATGTCAGCCAAGTAGTACAGACTTCGTCTACAAGGAATTTAATTTCGAAGTCAATCTAGTCATCGAGAAAAGTAGGTCATCATGGGAGAACCACGCGCGGCCATTAGTCCTAGCCATCTCACGTACGCATGGGGTAGTTGCCACCGTTGCCTTTGGCTCCAATACAACCACTCAGTGGCCGCTCCGATAGAAATGCCCTTAATCGGTGACTTGGCCGATATGCAAGAGCGCTACTTTATTGGCGCGAAGACTTCGGATATGCACCCGAACCTTCCCGAGGGAAAGGTTCATTCACATGGTGGGTGGGTGGTTTCCAAAAATATTGTTGTAGATGGCGTTGACTCAGGGCTCTTCATCCGCGGTAAGTACGACTTGCTCCTGGAGTTCGCCAATGGAACCTTCGGAATTGTTGACTGCAAGTTACAGAAAAGTGGCTATGACAAGAGCACCTTCTACGCTCCTCAATTGGAGGCCTACGCATTTAGCCTGGAAAACCCTCAAAAGGAGGCCCCAAAAGAGATCTCTCTCGTCGGTTTATATACCTGGTCCCTGGACCGTGCTTCCGGAAATTTAAGTGCGGGTTTTGGATACCGCGTGAATAACGCTTGGTTTCCAGCAGAACGCAACCCCAACGCTCTCCAAGAACGGCTAAGTGAATTAGTCCGAATGGTACGCGGTGAATGTCCGCCATCCAAAGACGGGTGCTCCGTGTGTGACTATGTCTCGGCGCGAAGGGATGTATTGGGGAACGGTTAATTCCCTTCGAGCTCCCTAGCGATCGCGCTCTTAACATCAGAGGCATACATATCTACATATACCTGACCTGAAATTTTTTGAATTCCTTGGATGATCTCATCGGTCACTTTACGCAGGTAGGTCAGATCACTTGAATCTCCGTCAAAGTACATCGGTTCACCAAAAACCATCTCAACCCTACGAACTTTTGGAACAACTTGTCCCGTTGGTTGAATCTCTGCCGTGTTAAACATCGCGACAGGAACCACAGGAGCGCCCGATTCAATGGCCATCCGAGCGATTCCGGTACGCCCCTTATAGAGGCGACCATCTGGCGAGCGAGTTCCCTCCGGATATATTCCGATGCACTGCCCTTCCTCGAGAAGTTTCAATCCAGTGCGAAGTGCGGCCTCGCTACGCCTTCCACCAGAGCGATCAACTGGAACCTGACCTAACGCTTGGAATGTTATCTTTTTAATAAATCCTTTTACTCCTGGCGAAGTGAAGTACTCACTCTTTGCCATAAAAGTTACTTTGCGGGGAACGACAAGTGGCATGAATATGGAATCGCTAAACGACAAGTGATTGGAGGCGATTATTACTGGGCCAAGATTTGGAACATGCCGAAGGCCTGAAACTTTAGGTCGAAAGAGCACCATCAGAATCGGGGTTAAAAAAGATTTTAGAAATGTATATGCCATTACCCCTCCTCTCACGACAGATAGAACCTTTACCCAGCGATGGTAAAGAGATTCAGGGTACTAATTTAGGGGTTCAGGACCACTGTGTGACACCATCTGAGCGTGAACGAGATCTCAAACTCGGAAAGTTTCTACCTTTCTGGGGGCAAAACGGGTGTGCTCATCCTCCACGGCTTCACGGGCTCCCCCGCGTCGGTTCTCCCCTGGGCTCAAGGTATTCATGAGGCAGGTTTTACCGTCTCGGTTCCAAGGCTTAAGGGTCACGGCACACAGTGGAAAGATCTCAATGACTCTCGCTGGCCAGAGTGGTATCAATCCGTTGAATCTGCCTTTTTTGCTTTGAAAGAAAATTGCGAACGAGTTTTTATAGCCGGTTTTTCCGTTGGAGGCGCACTCGCACTTAAGTTTGCCGAGCAACGTGGCACCGAGATCGAAGGCTTATTACTTCTTAATCCATCGATATTTGACGAACGAAAATTTTTTAAGGTTTTGCCAGTACTGAAATTTCTCCTTCCCTCGGTCCGAGGTCGTGCTAGTGATGTCGCAAAATCAGACGCACCAGTACATGGTTACGACCGGATCCCACTTAAAGCTCTTGACTCCGTGCGCAAATTATGGAGTGAGGTGGAAATTGACCTCTACTTGGTACAGGTGCCACTTCTTATTGGCTATTCGGTAAATGATCATATTGTTAGCCCCAACTGCAGCCACACAATTATCGACAACGTCTCTTCGCCAAGTATTCGTGAAATCATTTTCGAAAAATCATTTCATAACGTTTCATTAGATTATGAAGTTGAAGACCTCATTGCCGAGAGCGTGGAATATATTCAAGATGTTCTCACTGGCGAATTTGAGCGAACAAATGAAAGCGACGAAAACGACCTCATAGATGCTGAATTTGAATCTATTGTCTCTCAACTTTCGCTAGATGAGTCAGCTCCTACGACCTATCTTGATCAGCTAGATGCGTTAGGTGAAGATCATTTCGTCCACCCCAATCCTGAACTACCCAAAGTAGATCAATCTGCGCGCATAGCCCTTGCTTGTCTCATCGGCGGTCCGGCATATCTTTTGCTCGAATACACCACAGGTTTCACCTTCTTTGGTACCGGTCCTTGGCCAGGTGTACTCCTATTTATCGGTGGGGTTGCCGCCTCTATTGTTCGACTTGCTCGAAACGACGAGGATGACGCAGGCGATGGGGCACAACTCTGAAATTAAAAGAATTAGAGGAATTACAGGCGAGCTAAATCTGCCACTCCTACTAGTCCGGCATCATTTCCGAGTTGCGCAACTGCAATCTTTGGAGCCGGATGTTTTCCACCGAAAGGCATATATTTCTCAATGGCTTCCCGAGTGGGTTTCATCAACAAATCTCCAGCATCGATAACTCCACCACCAATGACTACGCACGCTGGATCAACGATCATGCATATAGATGCGATACCCGCACCTAACCAATCCCCCGTGGTATTAAACGCACCCACTGCAATCGGATCTCCTGCCCGCGCGGCTTCGGTGATGTGATTGCCCTTAATCCCATCGACAGTTCCATTTCCACGAGCCAGGAGAGATTGAGCAGCAAGCGGATCCTTCGCTATTGCTTCGAGTAGGTGGCGATGCAACGCGGAACCCGAGGCATACTGCTCAAAACAACCGAGGGATCCACAGCCACATAAATGTCCTCCAGGAACAAGTCGCAAATGTCCAAACTCAGCAGCCACCCCAAAAGCTCCACGATAGAGCGCTCCGTTATTAACCAAGCCGCCACCAATACCTGTACCTACCGTAACCATCATGAGCTCACTCTCACCGCGTCCTGCTCCATAAACTGCTTCCCCCCACGCGGCGGCATTTGCATCATTTTCAATTACGACTGGAAGGTTGATTTCGCGAGAAATCTCCTCCTTCAAATTAATTCCATTCCAATCGGCAATGTTGGGGGTAGCAAGCATTGTTTCACGGTCCGACGAAACGAATCCTGCAGCCGAAATACCGACGCTGGTAGCCTCATGTTGAGCAAGTAATTCTTGAATAACGCCAATGATTGCCTGCGTGAGAGCTATTCCGCCTGCTTTAGGTGTATTTTCACGATGGATCATTAATATGTTTCCAGACGAGTCCACAACCCCTCCAAGGACTTTCGTTCCTCCTATATCGACTCCAATGCTGAAATTCTCCACGGGCGAAGATTACCGTGCAGAAGCCCGTGAAAGTTCGACTCTTTCCCACTAGCGTTCTCGCATGATAGAGACGTATCTACCGGCACTGGTGGCACACCCAAGTACGGGAAATATCACCAACATCATTACTGATCGAGTCGCCAACGAACCTCACAGAGTATTGCTCTCTCGTCCGCTCGGAGATGGTTGGCAGAGCGTTACGGCGGTAGAACTTGATCAAGAGATTCGCAGTGTTGCAAAGGGCCTCATCGCACATGGAGTTGAGCGTGGAGATCGTGTGGCCATCATGGCCAAAACTAGGTATGAGTGGACGATCCTGGATTTTGCCATTATTTACTGTGGCGGTATCACAGTTCCAATTTATGAAACCTCCAGCGCCGAACAAATTAAGTGGATTTTAAGCGACTCCGAAAGCGTCCTGCTCATTGTCGAATCCCCCACCCTGGCTCACCTAGCGCAGCCCGTGATACCCGAAACGTGTCGTGAAATTTTAGTTATCACTGATGAAGCAATTCCTTCTCTCATTAATGTGGGACGAGTTATCCCAGATTCAAAAGTCGATGAGCGAATCGCCGCCCTGGGGCCAGAGGATCTGATGACCTTGATCTATACATCAGGTACGACCGGTAACCCCAAGGGAGTTACATTTACACACGGTAATTTCCTCTCTGAATGTTCAAATGTTGTTTTGTATGCACGGGTCGAATTTTTAAAGCTTGGGGGATCAACTCTTCTCTTCTTGCCCATTGCACATGTTTTCGGTCGCATGATTCAATTTGGTGCCATCTACGCAGGATTGCATATGGCCCATTGCGGAGATATTAGTCGCCTGCCGCAAGACCTCGGTTCCTTTAAACCCACTCTCGTACTAGCAGTCCCTCGAATTTTTGAAAAGGTCTACAACAGCGCTGAACATAAAGCTCAAGAATCAGGGAAATCAAAAATTTTCCAGAAAGCTGTTAATACTGCAGTTCAATTTTCTGAGGGAATTGATAGCCAAACCATTCCATTGAAACTGCGTACGTTACATCTTATTTTTGATCGGTTGGTTTACTCCAAAATTAGATCAGGCCTAGGAGGTCGTGTGGAAGCTGCCATCTCAGGTGGTGCCCCATTAAGTCCAAGACTCGGGCATTTCTTTCGTGGTGCCGGAATTAACATTCTGGAAGGTTATGGGCTCACCGAAACGACGGCTGCAGTTTCGCTCAATGTTCGCTCCGCTCAAAAAATAGGAAGTGTTGGCCGGCCTATTCCCGGTACTCGAATCAAAATTGCTAACGATGGTGAAGTGTTGCTTAAGGGGCCGGTTGTTATGAAGAGATACTGGAAGAACCCGGCAGCGACCGATGAATGCATGACTGAAGATGGCTATTTCAAGTCTGGAGATTTAGGGAGAATTGATGACGATGGCTATCTCAGCATCGTAGGTCGTAAGAAAGAGATGATCGTAACTTCAGGTGGAAAGAATGTTGCTCCGGAGATTTTAGAAGATCGATTGCGTGCTCATCCCCTCATAAGCCAGTGCATGGTTGTGGGAGATAACAAACCCTTTATCGCGGCGCTCATCACTTTAGACCCAGATGCCGTTAAATTCTGGGCTACGAGCAACCGCAAGGCGGGAGCCTCACTTGCCGATCTCACCAAAGATCCCACTCTTCTGGATGTAATTCAGAGCGCTGTTGACGAGGCAAATAAAGCCGTAAGCCGCGCTGAATCAATCCGAAAATTTACAATCTTAGCTGAAGATTTCACGATTAGTGCTGGCCAACTAACGGCAAAGCTCTCCGTCAAACGACATATTGTTAATGAGCACTACGCCAAAGAGATTGCCGATTTATTTGGGTGATGTAGCGAAAGAACGAGCTCGTATCGCCCGTGAACTTCATGATGGCATCGCCCAGGAATTGGCCGCGGTTGGATACAGCCTAGATGCTGAAATTGGCAGGTCTGACACTTCGGCAGCCTCACGTAAATCTCTGCGACAAATACGAGAGCAAATTACTGGGTTAAGTAGCGTGGTTCGAAATGAGATTTATGTACTCCGCAATTCACGTGACCCAACTTCTCATAAACAGTTGGTTGATAGCCTAACCAGTATGGGTATTGAATTCTCGATTACTGGACTTCTGCCTGATAACGATACTGGTACTGAGTTATTTAAGGTCTTACAAGAGTTATCAAGAAACGCCATAATGCATTCGAGAGCTTCTCACGTAGCAATCACAATCAATCTCGCTCAGATCCTATTTATAAACAATGGTGAATCTCATGAAATTATTTCAAGCAATGGATTTGGGTTGACCGGACTCCAAGAACGATTAATGAGTATCGGTTGGAAACTCGCTCCCCGATCAATTCATTCACGAGTGGAAATATCGGAAGGCCTCTAGATGCTCATTCTTATTATCGATGATCATGAATTAATCCGAAAGGGATTGATGCAAGCACTGAGATCGGCTGGACACAATATTGTCGGAGAGGCCGCGACGGTATCTGAAGGCCGAGCACAACTCATGTTTACAACCCCCGAACTCGTTATCGTAGATGTGAACTTGCCCGATGGGTCCGGCTTAGATCTCATTACCCCACTCATCAAGTTTGTTGTTCTCACATTAGGCGATGACCCAAGATCACTCGCTACGGCACATCAACGTGGTGCTGCTGCTTATGTGGTAAAGGGTGAGCCCGTACAGCACCTTCTCACCATCATTGATCAGTTAGAACACTCGCAGTATTACTTTGCTGCGCCAGCACTCCCCCAAAATAGATTTGATCTCACGCAACGCGAATTAGATGTCATTCAAATTTTACAAACTGGATGGAGCGCTAAAGAAATGGCGTCTCACCTCTTCCTTGCCGAAGCCACTGTAAAAACCCATCTCTCCGCCATATATCGCAAATTAGGTGTGAGTAATCGAACTCAAGCAATAGTTGTTGCCCTAGCGAATCATTTAATCACTGAGTAATAGAGATCGAAACCTTTCTCCCCAGAGTCGCCAATCCCACGATTCTTCGGTCCACGTGCGCCCAGCAGCCCCTAATTCATTAAGTCTTTTGGGGTTAGCTAACAAATCGTTGATGGCAGTTGAGATAGCCTCAATGTTTCGCCCATCTACTGTTTCCCCAGTTACCCCTTTGCGCACAGCATCGGGTGCACCACCAGATTCTCCAGCTAGTACCGCAATTCCAGTTGCACTTGCCTCCAGATAAACAATTCCTAACCCCTCAACCTCTAAACCAAAGAAACGAGAGCGGGAAGGCATAACGAATAAATCTGCTAATCGAAAGTATTCAGGCAGATCGGCATACCCCACTCGACCAACAAATCGAACGTGATCTTGGAGGTTATAGCGAGAAACTAATTGTTCCATTTTTTTTTGGCGTGGACCAGTTCCTACAAAGAGAAGAAGAGCATCGGGATGTTGAAGCAGGATGCGAGGGAGAGCCGCTAATAATTTGTCTTGGCCTTTGCGATGAACTAGCCTGCCAACGCATAGTAGAACGTCTCTTCCTTCTAAACGCAGATCCTTTTGCAAGATCTCAGATGGCGCTCCTGGCGCGAAGTGATTGATAGCAATTCCAGGTGCCAACTGGATTAATTGACAGCGTGGATTCACAATCGGCTCCAGGGCACTGCGAGTAAAAGAGCCGAGATATGTCAGCACATCGATGGATTTGCTCGCTGTTGTAAAGATCTGGCGAAATGGAGGAAGTTTTGCCCACCACACTTCATGACCATGGGTAATTGCAACGATCCGTTTCGCACCAGCCCTCTTCAGTAGGCCTGACATCCATGCAAGCGGCATTGCGGCACCAAACCAAATAATTTCTGATTCGTAATCGCGCATGACCGTGCGCACACGACGATTGAGCCACGGAGTGGGAAGTAAAATAGAGTTTTTATCACGAATAATCGCAACTCCTAGTCTTTCAATAAGTTTTTGATCGAACTCTTCACTCCCTGCCTGTGCTGCGGTATAGATGAGAATCGCAGAGCCAGGTAGTTGATCTAGTAGTCCTAAAATGAAAGTTTCGATACCTCCTGCGCGCGGCCCGAGATCGTTAGTGACAAGGAGAATTTTTCGCACGGACACTCCACAAGGTTAGCCAGCGTCAGTGGCGCTTCCCAAATTTCTTGCTTCCAACTACGCGTGATAGCGTAAAGGAGGCACTAAACCCTTGTCAGAGAGAGCGCTAATGGCGTTTACCTCGGCGTGAGAGATCTCAGAGTTTGGCCTCTCGGAGATCGTGAGTAGAACCGAGACCACACAATCCAAGCAGGCAATATTTTGCATAACGCAGTTTTCACAGTCAATGATCATGGCATGGAGAGTAAATCTCTGCACTGACATTTAGAGTAGAGCCATGGCAGATCGAGTTGCGGCCAACTTAATCGTTGGCGCAGATGGTTCTACGACCATCGCTGGCTCCTCCCGCGCTCTCTCCTTTGTGGCAGATCGAAAGAGATTCCATCAACTTCGCTCAAAGTTCAATGTAATTCTCATAGGAGGCGCGACAGCCAGAAACGAGCCCTATTTCAAGACTCCGAGTCCTTTGATCGTCCTCACGCATCAATCGCTCCCCCCAACAGTTGCTGCTAACCCCCTCGCTCAAGCGTGGAGAGAGCCAATTGCGCATGCGATACCGAGAGCAAGCGCACTTTATGGAGATGTATTGATCGAGGGCGGTCCACGTTTGCTGCGAGAAGCGCTAGCAGAGCGCCTTGTCGGAGAACTCTTCATCACCTTTTCCCTAACACGTGGCGGTGAAAATTCGATTGAGATCTCGGACTTTATCCGTGGATTTAAAGAGGTTTCGCGTGAACCGGTAGAGGGAGGTCTTTTCCTCAGCTACCGCCTCGCGCCTTCCCACAGTTAATTCGACGGCAAATTACCATGTGCTCATGGTGGCCCTAAAGAATTTTGATGAAATTGTGGCCGAGATTCGAGCAATTTCAACCAGAGCGGAGTTAATTCTGGAAGAGATTCCGGCACCTCAAAAGCTTGCCCCCTTCGCCTTTGCCATGACAGCTGATACAGAAGATGAGATAGCAACTGCGCGTTTTGTGCTTCTCCATGATCCGGCAGGACAAGAGGGATGGGCTGGATCTTTTCGATGTGTCACATTTGTGAGAGCCGATGTCGATAATGAGATGGCCTCTGACCCCATTGTTGCCAGCGTCGGATGGAGCTGGCTGATTGAAGCACTTGAGACATTCAATTGTGGGTATCTCCAACCAAGTGGAACTGTGACTCGAGTAGCCAGTTCTTCCTTTGGAACGTTGGGAGAGCGTGAGGATGATTCGGAGATTGAAGTTCGAGCATCGTGGACTCCTACAGATGCTTCGGCAATCGCCGATCATGTCCGCGCTTGGCTTGATCTTCTGGAACGATGTGCAGGTCTAGAGCCTATCCCCGAGGGCGTTACACCATTAACGCGCAATAACCTTGCGCAGTAATAGATTTCCCTCATGCCAGAACCTCTACTAACCCCGAAAGAAGGCGTGCCATCTCTCATCACAGATGAGGCAGGTTTTCTAAGCGCGTTATCCGAACTACAAAAGGGATCCGGTCCGCTAGCTGTTGATGCCGAGAGAGCATCTGGCTACCGCTATAGCCAACGCGCATACTTGATTCAAATTTTTCGACGCGGTGGTGGATTACATTTAATCGATCCAATAAGTGTCAACGATCCCTCGTTGTGGATGCAGATGAACGCTGCCTTCAGTGAGTGCGAGTGGATTATTCACGCAAGTACTCAAGATCTCCCATGCTTACGCGAGTTAGGAATCTATCCGCGCTTTCTTTTTGATACAGAGTTAGGTGGGCGAATAGCAGGTTGTGAGCGAGTTGGTTTGGGGCCGCTCTGTGAAGCGCTCCTCGACCTGCAACTTGCAAAAGAACATAGTGCAGTGGATTGGTCAATTCGACCCTTGCATCCTGATTGGCTTAATTATGCTGCGCTAGATGTAGATGTTCTGATTGATCTGCGTGATGCAGTTGAAAATCTTTTGGCCGAACGAGGAAAGTTAGAGTGGGCAAGAGAAGATTTTGCACAAATTCTTCTCAATCCACCCCCACCACCACGAGTAGATGCCTGGCGACGTACTTCTGGATTACACAAGGTTCGCGACCGAATGACTCTCGCGATCATTAAGGCGCTCTGGGAGGTGCGCGATCAATTTGCTCGTCTGGTCGATATTGCGCCCGGACGTATTTTTAATGACGATGCTTTAGTTGAATTGGCAATAAAGCGTCCAACGAGCATCGATGAGTTCACCAAAATTATTAAGCGAAAAAGTCGAGCTACCAATATCCCGACAACCGAGTGGTTCGTTCTTCTGAACCAAACGCTTCAACTTGCCGAAACTGACCTACCAGTATTGAGAACCCCCAATGTCGGCTTGCCTCCAGTTAAATTATGGAGAGAGCGCAACTATCTAGCACACGCCAGACTTAGTCATGTTAGAGCGGCAGTGATAGAGCGAGCTCATCAACTGCAATTGCCGGTCGAAAATTTGGTCTCCCCAGAGGTCATTCGACAATTGGTGTGGAAGGATCCGCCACAATCTGAACTGGAAAAATACGTGAAGGAAATGTTGGCAATCCATGGCGCAAGACCATGGCAAATCGAAAATATCAGCACCGTACTGCTTGAACCCATGCTGGCAAGAGAGCCGCTAATAGTCGCATCCCCCGATCTTCCAGATGAAAGCACTGGAGAACTTACTGACTCCCCTACTCCTTAGCTTGTGATTATTTACGCAACATTCAAGTTGCGTAATTCGCTACCTCCCGCATAGGCTCCTCTCATGGTTCCTACATTTGTGATCTTTCTTCGGGAAGGAATCGAAGCCTCGATGATCGTGGCAATTCTCCTGGCTTATCTCAAGCGAATTGGGCAGCGGGAGCTCTTTGCGAATGTATTTTGGGGAGTGGCTGCTGCATTTGTACTGATAAGCACTGGTGGAGTAGCTGCATATCTACTCATCGAGCAGTACAACGGTTCCAACATCCAGACTTACTTTGAAACAGGAACCTTCTTACTGGCTGCTGCGGTTCTCACCTATATGACCTTTTGGATGCAAAGCCACGCTCGTGGCCTCTCTAGCAACCTGCAAGAGCGCAGTAATACCGCCATATCCAAGGGTGGGCGCTGGAGCTTGGGTTTGCTCGCATTTCAAGCTGTTGGGCGCGAGGGTCTTGAAACCATGGTGTTCACTCTCGCTATCATCTTCGCCAACTCCAAACAAGCTGCGACCCCGGCAAGCGGCAACTTGCTGTGGCTCGGCGCGAGCCTGGGTCTTGCTACCTCCTTGGCCTTGGCTGTAGGCATATATCGAATGGGAGCCCGCATTAATTTACGACTCTTCTTCCGAGTTCTAGGTGTGGCGCTCATGGTCTTTGCCGCCGGACTGCTCTCAGATGCTATTCAAAATATGCAAGAACTAAAATGGTTACCCTTCCTTCGCCACCAGCTATGGAATAGTTCTGGCCTACTATCTGAAAATTCAAATTTTGGAAATATTCTTCATTCTCTCGTGGGGTATGCCCAGCGCCCAACCACCCTGCAGGCGATTGTGTGGTTGGTGTACATCGCTGCTGGGACATCCCTATTTCTTATCCTAGGGAAACGTAAAAAACCCGCTTTAGTGTGATTCACTCCTAATAGCTCTTTGTTGATCCTGCGGATTCTCTAACTCCTTGAGTGTTGACGACCAACTCACCAGGGAGCGAGTGATTGTTTGAACTGTTATCCCTATGTCACTAAATATTTCATCGCGCTTGGAATGCTCTAAAAATGTTAAGGGCACCCCGATGGAGTAAAGGGGCAGCAAAAGCCCTTCCTCTCGTAGGAGTTCTGAAATCGTGCTCCCTATTCCACCATGTTTGATTCCATCTTCAATCACCACAATGCTGCGATAACGCCTAGCCATGGTTGTAAGAGAATGAGGAAGAGGTTTGACCCAACGAGGATCAATAACAGTAACTCCAACACCCTCTCGATAGGCTTGAGCTGCAGCTTCTACCGCCAAGGAGGCCATGGATCCGACACTAATCAAAAGAATATCCGCGCTCTCACCTCGGTAGAGAACATCAATCCCGTCCCTGCGTTCAAAGGCTGGAATATCTGGCGCCAATACTCCTTTTGGAAAACGAATCATTGAAGGAGCATCAGTAATATCAATGGCTTCACGGAGCGTTTCTCGCAGTCTGGCTCCATCACGAGGAGCCGCCACATGAAGGGTCGGAACGATTCCGGTTAAAGCCAGGTCCCACATTCCATTATGCGAAGGACCATCATCTCCAGTTATTCCGGCACGATCCAATACGAAAGTAACTCCCGCCTTGTGCAGGGCCACATCCAAGAGGAGCTGATCAAAGGCCCTATTGAGAAAGGTCGAATACATTGCAACCACTGGATGTAGCCCTGCAAACGCCATACCGGCAGCAGAGGTAGCCGCGTGCTGTTCGGCGATCCCTACATCGAAGGTACGCTCTGGAAAGGCCGATTGAAACTGGTCCAACCCCGTAGGACCTAGCATCGCCGCCGTGATTGCAACAACATTAGAACGGTCACGTCCGATATCTACTAATTCACGGGCAAAGACGGAGGTCCAGGAGGGACCAGATTTTTTTAGTGGTTGCCCAGTTTGAGGGTTCACTACTCCAACTGCATGAAATTTCTCCGCCTCATCATTGATCGCCGGCGCATGGCCACGGCCTTTCTCCGTAATTACATGCACTATAACGGGGGCTTTGAAATTCTTGGCGTGGGTAAATGCGCTCTCCATCGCTTCGATATCGTGACCATCAACAGGACCAAAATATTTAAGCCCCAGATCTTCAAACATTCCTTGCGGAGCAACGATATCTTTTATACCTTTTTTAACTCCATGGAGGGTCTCATAAATTGGTTGTCCAACAACTGGCGTCCGTTCTAAGACTGTCTTTCCCCAATCTAAAAACTTTTCGTAGCCACTAGTTGTGCGGAGAGTAGATAGATAGGTAGCGACCCCTCCGATGGTTGGAGAGTAGGAGCGTTCATTATCGTTAACAATGATTACGATTGGAAGTTCTGGACTGGCCGCAATATTGTTGAGCGCTTCCCAGGCCATTCCACCGGTGAGCGCGCCATCACCAACTATGCAGACCACGCTTCGGTCTTTTATCCCTTGGACGTGAAAACCACGAGCAACTCCATCTGCCCATGAGAGCGCTCCTGAAGCATGGGAGTTTTCAATGACATCATGAACGGATTCTTGACGACTTGGATATCCAGCCAAGCCATCACGCTGACGAAGAGAGTCGAACTTATCCTGGCGACCTGTCAAAATTTTATGCACGTAGGACTGGTGCCCCGTGTCAAAAAGGATCACATCGTGAGGAGAGTTGAATATCCGATGTGCGGCAATTGTGAGTTCAACAACGCCAAGATTTGGACCGAGGTGGCCACCACTTTTGGAGACCTTTTCAATGAGAAATTCGCGAATCTCACCCGCAAGCAAGTTGAGTTGCTCTATGTTCATTTCTCGCAAGTCCTGCGGAGCCTTTATGGCAGGCAAGAATCGAGGCGAGGACATATACAAATTCTACGCGAGTGTTGCTTACCTTGCGAGGTCAGGAGGTAAAGAGAGTCGGTCAAAAATCACATAAGTAGGGAGCGCAACACGTACTGCATGATTCCGCCGTGGCGGTAGTAATCCGCTTCCCCGGGGGTATCGATCCGCAAACGTGCTTGGAACTGGATATCCCCCGCATTGACGGTCAACAACTTAGGGCTAGGGCCATGATTGAGCGCTTCGATACCGGTAATTTCAAAGGTCTCAGTCCCCAGAAGTCTTAGGCTTTTCGCACTATCACCCGGTAGAAATTGCAGGGGAAGAACGCCCATGCCTATCAAATTGGAGCGATGAATTCGCTCAAAGGATTCAGCAATCACTGCGCGAACTCCAAGTAAGGCGGTGCCCTTAGCTGCCCAGTCCCGAGAGGAACCTGAGCCGTACTCCTTACCAGCGAGAATAACTAATGGAATTCCAGCTGCCTGGTACTCACTCGATGCCTCATAAATTGAAGCCTGTTCGCCACCACGAAGGAAGTTTCGAGTGAAACCACCTTCGACGCCTTCGAGCAAGAGGTTCTTCAAGCGAATATTGGCGAAGGTTCCACGAATCATTACTTCGTGATTTCCACGCCTAGAACCATAAGAATTGAAATCCGCACGAGAAATACCGTGCTCCTCTAAATACTTACCTGCAGGTGAATCTAGCTTGATATTTCCTGCAGGAGAGATGTGATCTGTTGTTACCGAGTCACCAAGGATTGCTAAAACGCGCGCGCCTACAATGTCGGCCACAGGCTTTGGATGTCGCGGCATGCCATCAAAATAAGGTGGTTTTCTTACATATGTGGAATCGTTTTCCCACTCAAAAGTTTTTCCCGTGGGGGTTTCCAACGCTTTCCAACGGTAATCACCATCAAATACCGTGGCGTAATCCTTTATGAACATATCGGAGGTGATGCATGATGCAATGACGGATTCAATTTCCGCAGCACTTGGCCAGATATCTCTTAAGTAAACCGAAGCGCCATCAGAGTCAACTCCAATTGGATCGACCTCAAAATCATGGTTCATGGTTCCAGTGAGAGCGTAGGCAACTACGAGCGGCGGCGATGCCAAATAGTTCATTTTTACATCTGGGCTAATTCTTCCTTCGAAGTTTCTATTTCCCGAGAGCACAGCTGTTACAGCTAGATCGTTCTCATTAATGGCCTTGCTGATCTCAATGGGAAGTGGGCCTGAATTACCAATACACGTTACGCATCCATATCCCACTAGGTTAAAACCTAACTGCTCCATGTAGGAAGTTAACCCTGCTTTATCGTAGTAATCAGTGACAACTTTGGAGCCGGGAGCGAGTGTTGTTTTTACCCACGGCTTACTCCGCAAGCCCTTTTCAATGGCTTTCTTGGCAAGTAGCGCAGCCCCAATCATTACTGAAGGATTTGAAGTATTGGTACACGATGTTATTGAGGCAATCGCAACTGCACCATTTGAGATCGAAGTCGACTCTCCATTTACACTCACAGGTATAGCTTCAAGAGAACTCTTTGCTCCAAGATAGCTTGGAATAATCTCTTGAAAGGCGCTCTTAGAGTTGGAGAGTGAGATGCGATCTTGTGGGCGTTTTGGTCCTGAAATGGATGGAACTACCTCTGAAAGTTCTAATTCCACGTATTCAGAGAACCGAGGTTCAACAGCAGGGTCATGCCAAAGACCATTTCGCTTGGCATATTTTTCAACCAATTCGATCTGCTCTTTAGATCGGCCAGTCAGTTCAAGATAACGAAGTGTTTCAGCATCTATGGGGAATATGGCACATGTAGATCCATATTCTGGAGACATATTTCCAATCGCGGTGCGATTAGCCATTGGAAGCGAAGAAACACCAGGACCATAGAATTCAACAAATTTACCAACTACACCATGCTTACGCAGACGCTCTGTAATTGTGAGAACAAGATCAGTCGCGGTGGTGCCAACAGGCAATTCACCTTTGAGTTTGAACCCAACTACTCGAGGAATCAACATCGAGACTGGCTGCCCGAGAAGAGCCGCCTCGGCTTCAATTCCACCGACACCCCAACCCAGGACTCCCAATCCATTAACCATCGTTGTGTGAGAGTCGGTCCCTACCACAGTGTCTGGATAAACTCGCAAAATTCCGTCGACCTGTCGGGTCATTACCACCCGAGCGAGAAATTCAATATTTACTTGATGAACAATGCCGGTTCCTGGTGGAACAACTTTGAATTCATCAAAAGCAGTTTGCCCCCAGCGCAGAAAACGGTAACGCTCTTTGTTGCGCTGATATTCGACATCAGTGTTCTCTTCAAATGAACTTGAGGTTCCAAAGAAATCTGCAATCACTGAATGGTCGATAACAAGTTCAGCTGGAGCTAGGGGATTTACTTTGGTGGGATCCCCACCTAAATCTGCGATGGCCTCACGCATCGTGGCTAAATCAACGATACAAGGAACTCCGGTGAAGTCCTGCATGATCACTCGCGCAGGAGTAAATTGAATTTCAGTATCTGGCTCCACCGTTGGATCCCACTCGGCGAGCGCCGTGATTTGAGCTGCGGTGATGTTCGCCCCATCTTCAGTTCGAAGTAAATTCTCAAGGAGAACCTTGAGGCTGAATGGAAGCGTGGAAGCTCCAGCGATGTTGGTTATTTCAAAAATTTCGTAGTTCTTGCCTGCAACATCCAGGATGTTCTTCGTATTAAAGGAATTTTTGCTCATCGTGGGTGAACCTTATCGCAGACCAATTAACTCACTCCATAGCCTCCTACTGCAGAGGAATGAAACGTGCCACACACTCAACATGTTGAGTGTGTGGGAAAAGGTCAAAGCCAACGAGGTGGTCCATGGTGTAACCCGACTCCAGCAACAATTTAGCATCCCGAGCAAGGGAGGCTGGATCGCATGAGACATAGACGATCGCCCGAGGGTGGGAGCGAGCCATAACCGTCACCACCTCCTCTCCGGCGCCAGTTCGGGGAGGATCGAGAAGAATCAGGTCTAGAGCGGCAATTTTGGGCAGTCTTGCTTCCACTCGCCCCGCATGAATCTCCACATTCTTCATCCCCTTAAATATCTTGGTGGCATCGCTCAGTGCGTACTTATCGGATTCAACGAGATGGACCTTTCCCTGCAATCCAACTATCGCAGCCATGGGAGCCGTAAAAAGTCCGACTCCCCCATATAAATCACATACGACCTCACCAGGAGTGAGAGCTGCCAAAGCGATTACCTCCGCAATGAGTGTTGCTGGTGCTTGTTTATGCGCCTGCCAAAAACTCCGCGGAGAGATTTGATACGTAAACCCAGCCACTTTTTCAATGAGTTGAGTGGGACCAGAGATACTGCGCCCGGCTCGAGAGACGCTTACCTGTCCAGTACTGGTCGAAGCCACTTCAATCCGTTCATCTCCGTTCCAGCGGCGGTGCGAAAGCTCTGCAACGCCTATGACTGAATCCGTGATTAAACAATCAGCGACCTCCACAACCTCATTACTCCTGTGAGCAAAAAAGCCAATTTTTCCGCTCTCCCCAATTGCGAAATCAACTCGGGACCTCCAACGTAAACCATCTTCCGGATCTACCGCCTTCACTTCACAGGTAACCTCAAGAGCGGCCATTCTCAAAAATTGCTCAACGATGACGCGAGATTTCAATTCACGCTGATAGGTAAGTTCGATATGCTGAAAATCGCACCCTCCACACCCTCCGGGGCGGGCATACTGGCAGAGTGGAACTTGGCGATGTACTGAGGAAACCTCGATTGAGATCACATCGGCCCTTGCCATTTTGGAGTTCACCGCAGTTATCTCTACGAGAACGCGCTCGCCAGGAATCGCATGTCGGACAAAGATCACTTGCCCTTGGTATCGGGCAACACAATGACCACCATGTGCAACTTTTTCAATCTCGACAGTTACCTGCTGGCCAACTACTAATCGATCAATGAGTCGATCACCCAAGGTTTCTGCACCATCCATTATCTGATCTTAACCAATGGGCAAGGGTAGGGTGTAAGTTCTGCTCGTGCATGTAGTAATTATGGGATGCGGGCGTGTTGGATCTGGACTTTCAAGGGCCTTGGAAGCGGCCGGCCATTCAGTATCTGTCATAGATCAAAATCGTGAAGCATTTAGAAGGCTCGGAGCCAATTTTGCTGGAAGAACTATCATGGGTGTGGGCTTTGACCAAGATATTCTGCTAGAAGCTGGTATCGAGAACGCCGCAGCTTTTGCCGCAGTTTCAAATGGTGATAACTCAAATATTTTGGCGGCTCGTGTTGCAAGAGAGCGCTACAACGTGCCTAATGTAGTGGCTCGGATCTACGACCCAGAACGGGCCGAGATTTATCAACGCTTGGGAATCCCTACCGTCGCAACCGTTCTCTGGACCACCGATCAGATGATGCGCAGGCTCGCCCCTGAGGGCTCCCAATCAGAGTGGCGAGATGCAAGCGGAACAGTCCAACTTTGCGAAGTCTCTCTCCATCGAGATTGGTTTGGCCATCCAGCCATGCAAATCGAGGAGGCAACCGGTGCTCGAGTCGCCTTTATTACTCGACTAGGTGAAGGCTTTATCCCAAATTCGCACACTGTTTTACAAGAGGGCGATCTTGTCCACATTACCCTCATGGAGAATGATCGCGCCAAAGTTGATGAAATTCTCGCCCGCAAACCTGAAGTGAATTAAGGCCATACTATGAAAATTGCCATCGTTGGTGCTGGAAATGTCGGTCGGGCTATCGCTCGGGAGCTTATCGCGAACGGTCACCATGTACTTTTGATGGATCGCGATCCCAAATCTCTGAAAATGGATACCGTCCCCCAAGCGGAGTGGTTACTGGCCGACGCTTGTGAAATTTCTTCTCTGGACAATGCCAAGTTATCGAGTTGCCAAGTATTGGTCGCGGCAACTGGAGACGACAAAGTAAATTTAGTCTCCTCGCTACTCGCAAAGACAGAATATGGAGTTCCGCGAGTAGTGGCGCGTATCAATCACCCTAAGAACGAATGGCTCTTTGATTCATCATGGGGGGTTGATGTGGCTGTATCGACACCGCGTATCATTTCGGCACTCGTCGAGGAAGCGGTCACAGTTGGAGATGTGGTCAGACTCTTCTCGCTCAAGCGTGGTGGGGCCAACTTAGTTGAGATTACTCTGCCCGAAGGAGCTTATGTCGCCGGGAAAACCGTCTCCGAGATTGAATTTCCAGTGGGCACCTCTCTCGCATCCATCGTGCGAGATGGACATGTCATCGCTCCAAAAGATCAAGATTTATTTATGAGTGGAGATGAATTAATTTTTGTATGCACGACTGCAGCCGAACATCTTTTGAAAGAGTGCCTACTCGGCGATTGACTCTACGTCAACCGTGGGAACTTTGCGTAAAATTATCCAACTTCCCCATCCAACCGCCAAGAAGAGTGGGTAGCCCATTATGAGTCGCGCAGTCCCCAACAAATTTATGTGGTTGGACTTGTATAAAGGATATTGAACGACGAGGCGCGAAACAAAGAGAGTCACCCAAAGCCAACCTGCTCTGCGGTAAGCGTTTTTGCGTGCGGGAACGAAGCGCCAAGCAAAATTCTCACCCAAAATCGGCCCTAGGAGCACTCCAAGTAATGGCCACCCAACAAGATTTGCAATCGAGTACAACAAGCCATACACGACATTGATAATCAACCCAGGAAGGTAAAAATCTGCTGCTTTTCCAGTATGGCGTGCAAGTAATGCGCAAAAGGCCACTCCGATCAGACCAGAAATGGCATGTTGGAGCGTTTCTTTTCTCGCCAAGCGAGCGATTGAGAAGGCGAGAGAGAGCAGGACGGCTCCGATTGCGGAGTTGTTTAAGTTATGGGAGATATTAAATACGATTAAAAAAACAATGGAGGGAACTCCGCTGTCAATTAGCCCTCGAGTTCCCCCTAATGCACCCAATACTTTTTCTTTGTCTTGCGCATGTCCTTCGTAGCTCACGAAGTGGCGCCTTCAGCGGATGCAATACCCGTGGACCCAAATCCACCTTCAGCTCGCGCAGATCCTGGTAACTCGGCTACATCAATAAATTGAGCTAACTCGACTCTCTGAATAACCAATTGCGCAATACGATCTCCTTTTTTAAATGAAATACTCTCGCGCAGATCATGATTAATTAAGATCACCTGTAACTCGCCCCGATACCCAGCATCTACAGTTCCTGGGGTATTAACCATTGAAACCCCATGTTTAATCGCTAATCCGGAACGAGGATGAACAAAAGCGGCAAACCCGAAAGGTAAAGCAATCGCTAAGCCAGTAGGGACCAGCATCCGCTCTCCCGGCGCAATTGTCACATCTACGCGAGTGGTGATATCTGCACCAGCATCCCCAGCTCTACCGTAAGTAGGCAACGGAACATCCGGCGACAGCCTCTTAACCAAAACTTCCACAATATTCATGGATTGATCTCAAAGTCAGGATCGACAAAAGCTAAGAGTTTTGGATTCTCACGGATATGGTCAATAAACTCCTTGGGAGCTTTTTCTAAAAAGTGCGACATAGGAACAATTACGTAGAGAGAGCTGGCGCGAACTGCCACTGGGCCGTCAAAAGATTCGAGGTGTCCCTCTGCCTCTGCATACACCTTACGGCCAGACTGACCCGAGATGCGGGCAGTGATGAAAAGTTCGCTTCCTACGGGTACCGGTAGGACAAAATCTGTTTCGAGGCGGGCCGTCACTGCTGGAGCGCGAAGAAGCCACATCAACTTTCCCAGCGCTTCATCGAAGGCCAATGTGAGCAATCCACCATGTGCCAACCCAGGCGCTCCTTGATGATTTTGCGTTACAGTAAAAATTGCCGTTATATCCTGTCCGCTCCCAGCGTGAGCGACAAGATGCAGACCAGTGGGATGCAACTCTCCGCATCCAAAACAGTTGGCATAGTGCGAGGGAATTTGGGTACCCGGTCCAGGTGCTAGTGGGTGCCTCTTGGGTATTACAGCATCTTGGGGTGGAGTTGTGCTTGCGACTCGACTCATAAGTGAAGCCTAATGGATTGCCAAGGGCTAACAGGTACCGTTACCTCGTGAGTGAGAATTTTAGAGAACGAACTCCCTGGCCAATCTGGCTCTGGCTCTTCCTACTATTCCTTGGTAGCACTCTCTCCATAGCGTTCTGGGCTGCACTGGGCTTACGGTGGGCCGCAATCACTGCTCTCCTCCAGTTTCTGGGACTGATCTATCTCTCTCAACGCAGCCTTCTAGATATTGCGGTGAATGGTCAACAATTAACGGTCAATAAAGCAAGGATTGATAAGCAGTTCTTAGGGTCAGTTGAGATATTAGACTCTGAGCAGATGCGCCAATGGCGCGGTCCACTCTCCGACCCTGCATGCTTCATGGAGTTACGTTTTTGGATCAGCACAGGAGTGAAAATCGAGATATTAGATCCCAAAGATTTAACGCCTTACTGGCTCATAAGCAGTAAAAAAGCGCAGTCTCTCACGACTGCGCTTTTGAAAGAAGAAGAATAATCTCTACAACGGTGAGTGTTATTCGCAATCTCTACATACAGATTTTGCACCTTCACCGCGTGCCAGTTGAGAACTATGATGAACCAAGAAACAGCGTGAACAGGTAAATTCATCGGTCTGTTTTGGAACGACTCGAACCGTGAGCTCTTCGCCAGATAAATCGGCTCCTGGAAGCTCTAGATTTTCCGCGGCCTCTTCTTCATCGATATCAACTTGTCCTGATTGAGCATCTGCTCGACGAGCTTTTAACTCTTCAAGGGATTCCTCATGAAGTTCTTCATCTGTTTTCCTGGGTGTGTCGTAATCGGTTGCCATGGTGCACCTCCTTCGCCTCATTGCGCTGGAGAACGTTCGCACCCTTTTGAGACGAACTGAACTCCCTAACGGGGCGGATAATGTCCTATAACGCACCGTTCTGGCTAATTAACGCTCGGCGTGTCGGGTTTATTCCCAGAGTATTCGCAAGAAAGAAAGAGACGGTCTTTAAATGAGGCTAGATGAGGCTAGATGAGGCGGAGCGGCTCTTGCCCTCTTGCGATCAGGCGCTCAAAATGGTTCTCCCGCTTATCGACGAAGGTAGCGACATCAGAGGTGCTCTTTTTGATAAACGCTGCCAACTCATCCCGCGCGGCGGCTCCCTCACCAGTGAGAGTTTCAAGTTCGAAAATCCCCCAAGCCCGCAATACTGGTAGAACAACATCTTCGAGATGGAGCTTCAAATCGTAGATTCCAGCTAGGGCAATCTGCACAGATTTACGCCCCCATCCAGGCATTCCTGCACCTGGCATTTGGAAGTAAATTAAAACGTCTTTTATAGCACACATAGCGGCATTTGGCTCTAACTTCAAAGCTTGCGCAATGAGATTTCTATAGAACAGCATATGTAAATTTTCGTCGAGGGCGACCCGCGCCAACATACCTTCGCAGATTGGATCATCAGATATACGACCAGTGTTGCGATGCGAAATTCGCGTTGCTAATTCTTGAAATGTCACATACGCGATCGTATGGAGCATGTCATTTGGGTAAGGTGTTTGATATCCAACTTGCATATGGGCCATACGCAAATCTTCTAACTCGACGGGATCCACGCCACGGGTAGCCATGAGGTAATCGCGCAATACGATGCTATGCCTGGCTTCTTCAGCGGTCCAACGATTTAGCCACGTGTTCCACGCACCGTCACGGCTTGTAGCAAAGGCAATCTCCGTGTGATACGAAGGAAGATTATCTTCGGTCATTAAATTCAAGAGTAAAGAATCTTGAGCAACTGTTGTCAGCCTGGAATCTTTAGCTTCCCACGCATCACCATTCAATGGGCCGGCATACGTTCGCCCTTCCGACCACGGAACATACTCATGCGGGTACCAATCCTTAGTAGTGCGAATGTGGCGTTCAATTTCGATCACAACAGCAGGTTCAAGATCGCGAATCAGACGAGTTTGAATCTTAGGATCGATCACTGCCATATAAAACTCCTCAATTTCTAACCCACGTAATTACTTGAATTAATAGAGGAAAGGTACCGCGAAGGTGTGGGTTACTCGCTAGTTGGAGGAAGCAATTTTTCACTCCTCATACGAGATTGCTCTTCACGCCACAATTTTATGTGCGCATGATTGCCAGAAAGCAGTACATCGGGAACGGATAGCCCCCTCCAGGAGGCCGGCTTAGTGTAATTCGGATACTCAACCACGTTATCTGGCAGAGAATGAGACTCTTCAATAAGTGATTCGGGATTTCCAAGAACCCCTGGTATCAATCTGATGATCGCCTCCATAACTACCAGAGCAGCAACCTCGCCCCCACCTAAAACATAATCACCGATGGATACCTCTCGTACCCGGACACCGGGCCGCGATAGGTAATGCTCTGTGACCCGATAATCAATTCCCTCATACCTACCACAGGCAAAAACTAAATGTCGGCAGTTTGATAACTCCTCGGCCATCTTCTGAGTGAACTTTTCACCAGCAGGTGTCAAAATAATGAGTTCATGTTCACTCTCGGTGACTTCATCGAGCACTAAATCTATAACTTTGCCCCAGGGTTCCGGCGACATAACCATTCCAGCGCCGCCGCCATAAGGGGTGTCATCAACACTCTTATGAACTCCAGAGGTGGCCTCACGAAGATCGTGAATAGTGATCTCAACTAATGTATTTGCAACAGCCTTGCCAATGAGGGAGAGTTTGAGTGGGGAAAAATAATCTGGAAATATCGAAATCAGGTCAAAGCGCACTTTACTCATCCCCCGCTACCTCACTTCCACCCGAATTAAGGCCCAAGAGCCCTTCTGGTGGATTAACAACCACTCTACGATTATCGACATCTACCTCTGGAACAAATTCTGCAACAAAGGGAAGAAATAACTCACCAGTTGGAGTAAGGATGGAGAGAAGATCTTGTCCAGGTAGATTTAAGACATCGGTGAGTTCACCTATCAATCTGCCCGAAGTGTCGACCACGGAACATCCAATGAGTTGCTGCACGTGGTACTCATCTTCATGCAAGGCCTCCTCTTGCATATCCACATCGGAGAGGAGCAATGTGTTACGAATTTTTTCAATTGCAGTACGATCTATAATTTCCACAAATTTGAGCAGAAGTACACCATTATGTACTCGTTTAGATTCAACTGTAAGCGGACCGTGCAACACTGGGTCAGTAGTTAGTTTCGACCCTACCGAAAATCTTTCATCGGGTAGATCTGTACGAACTTCAATTGTCGCCTCGCCGAGTACTCCATGTGCTCGGCCGATTCGCCCGACCACGAGCAGCATCGTTATCTAGCCTCGTCAGCCTCGATGAGATCAACTCGTACAGAACGACCAGCAATGGCGCTTATCACCGTGCGTAAGGCGCGGGCGGTACGGCCATTGCGACCGATGACTTTGCCAATATCTTCCGGATGTACTCGCACTTCTAGAGTTGTCCCACGACGATGAGTTTTCTCTGTAATGACTACCTCTTCTGGGTTGTCAACAATTCCCTTTACGAGATGTTCTAGAGCCTCATCAATCATGGCTATTCGGCGCTCACTTCTGAACTATCTTCAATAGAACTCTCTGCAACAACTTCAGGTACCGCAATGCTCTCTTCAACCACTGGGGCTGGAGCATTTTTAGCGGCTAACTTATCCGCAGCCTTCTTCTTTGCAGTGGTTGCTCCATCAGCTGGCTCATTCATTGCATCTTTAACCGCGGCTTCATACGCGATCCGCTTATCTGGCTTTGGCTCTGCAAAACGCAGGGTGCCTTCTGTTCCAGGCAATCCTTTGAATTTCTGCCAATCTCCCGTCACCTTTAAAATAGCCTCTACAGCTTCTGTAGGTTGTGCTCCAACTCCGAGCCAATACGCAGCACGCTCACCATTGACTTGAATAAATGATGGTTCAGCATTTGGGTTGTAACGACCAATCTCCTCGATAGCACGGCTATCGCGAGCGGTACGAGCATCTGCAACAACAATGCGGTAGTGCGGGGTACGGATCTTTCCAAAACGCATTAATTTAATTTTAACGGCCACGTGGGTGGTTACTCCTCGAATAATTCGGTTTAAGCCTTGCACTGTGAGCGGGAGCGACAGGCAAATCTCAAGCCATGTTGGATGGGTTTAGCAATGCACGTTCTGACAGGGGGTAGAGGGCCCCTACACAGGTACCTAATCTTGCCACCTCTCGGGTCACCGACCAAATTGGACGCTCGCAAGGCCTAGCCTGGGTTACGCCTGCTCAGCGGCTCGCTTCGCTGGATTTCCAGATTTAGACTTCTTTTTAGGCGGAGTGGTCTTGTTGGATGAGTTCAATTTTGGCATGGTCGGCATTCCAGGCAGCCCACCGCCGCCTTTTTGCATTTGGCGCATCATCTTCTGAGCCGCCGTAAAGCGGTCTACCAGATTATTGACCTCTGAAACTGCACGTCCACTGCCTTTTGCGATGCGAGCCCTGCGAGTTCCGTTCAAAATCTTTACATTCCCACGCTCGGCGGGGGTCATGGATTGGATGATCGCCTCTGTTCGGATCAGCTCACCATCATCAAGACCGTCGATCTGCTTTTTCATCGCACCGGAATTCATTCCAGGAAGCATCCCCAGCATTTTGGTCATGGAGCCCATCTTCTTGATCGCCTGAAGTTGAGTTAAGAAATCGGTAAGAGTGAAGTCATCTCCACTGGCAAATTTTTCTTCGAACTTCTTGGTGAGGTCAGGATCCAGAGCCGCCTTCGCTTGTTCTGCCAGAGTTGCAACATCGCCAAGTCCCAAGATTCGAGAGGCCATCCGCTCGGGATGGAAGAGTTCAAAATCCGTGGCCCTCTCGCCTGTTCCGACGAACATAATGGGGCGATCGGTCAAAGAGACGATGGAGAGAGCAGCGCCACCTCGGGCATCGCCATCGAGTTTTGTAAGTACAACTCCGTCAAAGCCCACCCCTGCTAAAAAACTTGTTGCAGTTTTAACAGAGTCTTGACCAAGCATCGCATCTACAACAAAGAGAATTTCGTCAGGTTTTACTCCATCACGAATTTCTCTTGCCTGATCCATTAACTCTTGATCTACACCGAGTCGACCAGCAGTATCTACTATGACAAAGTTATATAACTTGTCCTCAGCAAACTTCTTTCCGGCCCTTGAAACTGAAACTGGATCTCCAACGCCATTACCTAGTTCTGGAGCGAAAACTGGGACACCAACGTCAGCGCCAACTTGCTGTAACTGATTCACTGCGTTTGGACGTTGCAAATCTGATGCAACCAACAACGGAGTATTTCCTTGAGACTTGAGATAAAGAGCTAATTTTCCAGCTAGAGAAGTCTTACCCGCCCCTTGCAATCCAACCAACATAATGACAGTTGGAGATTTCTTAGCCATCCGAATTCTACGAGCTTGACCGCCAAGAATTTTGGTTATTTCGCTATTGACGATCTCAAAGATTCCTTGTGCCGGGTTGCTGCTCTTGTTGATCTGCTCTAATGCGGAAATAGATTCTTGCTTCACGCGCTCAACAAAAGAGGCAGCAACTTCCTGCGCTACATCGGAATCGATCAAAGCCGCATATATTTCGGTCACAATCTCATCTATATCTCCTTCCTTAATTCGCCCGCGGGAGCGTAGAGAAGAGAAGACTGAAGAGAATTTAGCGGAGAGTGAATCAAGCACAGCATAAGGGTACTAGTCCTGCGAGGTCAGAATGATCTCAAGTTCACGCGCTAATTCGTGAGCTCGCTCTTGAGTGAGAGCGTTCCCTTGGGGATCTGTCACATATAATGTATCAAAGGCTTCGGCACCCAACGTCGAAACAATTGCTCCTCGGATATCTACTCCGAACTCTGATATTGCTGTAGCAACCGTGTATAGCAGTGCTGGGCGATCGTGCATTCGAACCTCAATGATTGTGGCATCAGTAACAATCTGAGTAATAGCACATACAACTGGTGGAGGAACGGGGATTCCGGGCCTCCGGCGATAGGAGCGGATTCGCTCTTCAATGCGATGACCAAATTCTTGAGAGCCTTCTAAGGCACGCTCAATGAGATCTTGCAAGCCATCGTGGGTTGGAATCGGAACGTTAACATCAACATTGACGATCCAATTCATCACCGCCATTTTATCTACGGTACGAGTCTTCGCGGAACGAACATCTAAGCGAGCAACTGTAAAGATGGAGGTGATTGCAGATAGAAGCCCCAGTCGATCGGGAGAGATGATTTCAATATCAAGTATATCTCCGCGATCAAAAATTTCCAGTGAAAGTTTTTGTAATTTTATTTTAGCAAGTTGTTCGAGAGAGAGTTCTGGTTGTGGGGGTGGAGATATTCCTTTCATTGCGGTGAGTGTTCGCTCAACTAAAGTTTCAACCAATTTCGCCCTCCAATCACTCCAAGCAGTCCTACCCGTTGCTTCTCCATCTGCAATGCTCAAGGCATGAAGGAGCTCAAGAAGTTCAGCGCTATGAATTTGAGAAAGTACGAATTCAATAGTTTGCGGGTCATCGAGATCACGACGTGTTGCAACTGTTGGTAGTAACAAATGATGGTTGACCATGTTCGAAAGAGTTGCTGCATCAGTCTCACTAAAGCCCATGCGTCTAGCTAGAGGCACTATCAATTTGGCGCCATACGCAGAGTGATCTTCTCCCTCGTATCCCTTGCCTATGTCATGAAAGAATGCACCTACAAGAAGTAGATCTGGCCGATGTACTTGCCTTGTAAGCGCTGCAGCACGAACAGCGGCTTCGAGCATATGTCGATCTACTGTGTGATGATGCAGAACATTTCGTTGTGGCAAAAAACGAACGTGAGACCATTCAGGAATCCAACGGCTGATTAACCCTTCTTGGTCGAGTGATTCGAAAACATCAACCATGGATTGCCCAGCGCCTATAAATGCGACGAGATCTTCGCGGGATTGTCTCGGCCATGGAGTTGGAATTTCTGAAACATCATCTGCAATACGCATGACGCTCTCGAGTGATAATCGAACTCCGCGTTGAGCCGCTATAGCCGCTGCCCTCAAACCTAGACCGGGATCCGAAGCTAAGTCATATTCCGAAATAACTCCTATCTCATTCCCAAATCGCTCGAGTCCTTTGGCGACTGGAATTCGTTTGCCTCTACGTAATGAGAGACGATGTAACCGCTCATCTATAAGATTCCACGTTATTTGCATTACATAATCAACAGCTCTAGCAGCTTTAGAAAGCTCCAGAACTAAGAGGTCAGCATCGTGGAACCCCAAATCAGCGGCAACTGCATCCTGCTCTGTGAGTAAGAGTTGATCCCGCGTTCGTCCCGTAACGCCATGAAGTGAGTCTCGAACTGCAGCGAAGAGGGCTTCGGAGGAAGCCAAACGATCCAGTGAAACCGGTACAAATTCGCTCCTAGCCAAACATCTGATGGTGTTGATATCACGTAGACCGCCTCGAGCCTCTTTCAGATCTGGCTCTAAAAGGAAAGCCAACTCCCCCGATATCTCTAAGCGTTGTTGCATGGTTTCGCGCACCATCGGCAGATAAGTCCGAATCCGCCTACGCCACTGATTGCTGGCATCACTACTCACTGAAGCTGTTAAATCGGGATTTCCAGCCAAGTGGCGGATATCTAACAGTCCGAAAATTACCTTTACATCCCCACCAGATACTGACTTAGTTTCTCGGCGCGTCCTCACCGAATAATCGATCTGCCGACCCACATTCCACAGCGGATTGAGCATCGCTTTAATGAAGGCACTTAAAACTTTCTCGTTTAAACCTACGTGTGTAAATAAAAGATCAAGGTCTGATCCAGGTGCCAGCTCTCCACGACCAAATCCTCCTACCGCTGCCATAGCGATCTGCCGCTCAGTAATTCCAGAGATAGTGAGAGCGCCGCAAAAGAGATCTACAAGTTCATCATCACTTGCATCTGATCTTTCGCGGCGCTCCCTAGTTCCCATGTAAGTAGCCTACTTAAGTGGTTACTTAAATTGCATCGACTCCACGTTCACCAGTTCGGACACGAACAATATGGTCCACTGGAACAGACCAGACTTTTCCATCTCCAATTGCACCAGTGGAGGCCGCCTTCACGATGACATCGATCACTTTTTCGGCATCCGCTGAATCAACAACAACTTCGAGACGAATTTTTGGAATCAGATCGATTGTGTATTCAGCACCTCGATAAACCTCGGTATGGCCACGAGTACGACCAAACCCCATAGCCTCGGAGACCGTCATACCAGTAATACCAAATGCATTAAGCGCATTTTTTACATCATCCAACTTAAATGGCTTGATGATTGCTGTAATGAGTTTCATTTTTGCCCCTTAGTGGATTAGCTATTGGAAGAGAAATTGGAAAGGAAACGAGATCCATCACTAAATGTGGCAGATTCGTATGCGGTTTCTGCATGTTGCGAGAGATCAAGGCCAGCAGCCTCATCCTCTTCAGATATACGCAGCCCAATGGTCTTGTCGAGGATTTGAGCCAAGACATAAGTGACAATGAAGGAGTACGCAACAACTGCAACTACAGCAAGCGCTTGATGACCCATGAGAGTCCAACCGCCTTTGTAGAAGACGCCGTTTGCTCCATTAACCATCGCAGTACCAAAAAGTCCAATTAGGAGCGCTCCTAAAATACCGCCGACTAAGTGGACTCCAACAACATCTAGAGCATCGTCAAATTTGAAGATGTTCTTAAGCCCTGTTGCAAGACAGCACACTATGCCGGCGAGAATTCCGATGACGATGGAACCCATTGGACTGACGAATCCGCAAGCAGGTGTGATTGCAACAAGGCCAGCGACTGCACCTGATGCAGCCCCAAGAGTTGTTGAATGGCCATCGCGAATTTTTTCAGTCAAGATCCAACCTATAAGTGCAGCACCGGTAGCAGTGTTGGTATTAACGAACGCATAAGCAGACAAGGTATTTGCGGATAGCGCGGATCCAGCATTAAATCCAAACCAACCAAACCACAAAAGACCTGCGCCAAGTAAAACGTAAGGAACGTTGTGTGGACGCATGCGCTCTTTAGGCCAACCTTTGCGCTTACCAAGTACCAAAATCAAAGCGAGCGCGGCGGCACCAGCATTCGCGTGAACCACAGTTCCACCAGCAAAGTCTTCTGCACCTTTCTTTGCCAACCACCCGGCTGGTGAAAATACCCAGTGCGCTACTGGTGCATAGACGATGACTAACCAGATAGATGAAAATGCAACCCAACTACCGAACTTAAGTCGGTCAGCAGATGCACCAGTAATAAGGGCGGGTGTAATGATTGCAAACATTAATTGGAATGCAACGAATACCATCGGCGGAATCGTGAGGGCGAGTCCTGTTGGTTGCATCCAGATGTGATTGAGACCAAATTGCTTAAGGTTTCCAATAAGTCCATTCGATCCCTGGAAAGCTAGAGAGTAAACGCCGGTAATCCAAAGAATAGAAACCATTCCCATGGTGACGTAGTTTTGAGCCAACATTCCGAGAACGTTCTTACCTCGGACCATTCCACCATAAAAGAATGCCAGCCCTGGAGTCATAAGAAGGACGAGAGCGGATGATGCCAAAATCCAAGCAGTATCTGCGTGATTAGTTGCATCTGTCGATGTAGCTGCAGCGGACACAAGAGTGCCCATTAAGAAATGCATAGATTCTCCATTTTTTGTTAAGGTGAGGAGATCTCATCATTGAGAGGTCCGAAGAAAGTTGGCCGACACTGGCACGAACTTTTTCGTCTTACGAACGGCATTAATTTAACAGACTAAAGGCTCAATCGGAAACAATGAGGCCTGAAATATAAGAGTCGGCGTCAAAAAGGGCGAAGTCGTTGACACCCTCTCCCGTTCCAATGAACTTAATCGGAACTCCAGTCTCCTTTTCAATAACTAATGCGATACCTCCCTTCGCGGAACCATCGAGTTTGGTCAGAATCAGGCCAGTTACTCCAACGCTCAAACTGAAAGCACGTGCCTGAATAATCCCATTTTGTCCCGTTGTAGCATCTATAACCAACAAGACTTCATCAACTCCTCCACTTTTATCCAGGACTCGCCGGATTTTGGACAACTCCTCCATAAGGTTGGACTTGGTGTGAAGGCGGCCAGCCGTGTCGACTATCAGGTAATCAGCCTTAGTCGCTTGAGCTTGCCGGGCAGCATCGAAGACCACTGAGGCTGGATCCCCTTGGAACTTACCAGCAACGACCTGTACTCCCACGCGCTCACCCCACGTTTGCAATTGTTCTACTGCTGCAGCGCGGAAAGTATCAGCCGCTGCCACTACGACCTTCTCTCCATTACGAGAGAGTGAATTCATCAATTTAGCTACCGAAGTGGTCTTTCCAGTTCCATTTACTCCCACCACCAAAATGGTTGTAGGTCGATCTCCAGCTCTCGCTAATTCTCGTGACGTGGCCACTAGAGAATTCATCAACGTGGAACGTATGGCCTCTTCTGCTTGACCCGTCCTAGCACTCTTCGCACTTTGAATAATTTGATCACTTAAGGAGGCACCTACATCAGCAGCGATTAAAGAAGAACGCAGCTCATCCCAATCGGCGTCGCTCGCGCCTTCACCACGTAACTTAGAAAATAACTTACTAAATAGCGCCAACTGACAAAACCTTTCGTTTAAACGGATTCTGATTCGCGTAATCGTTGCGAAATAACTTCTGATACTCCATCGCCTCGCATTGTTACACCATAGAGGGCATCAGCAATTTCCATCGTTCGTTTTTGGTGCGTGATAATAATTAGTTGAGATTTCTCGCGTAACTCTTCGAATACACCGAGGAGTCGACTCAAATTATGATCATCCAGCGCCGCTTCCACCTCATCCATTACATAAAAAGGACTAGGTCTCGCCTTAAAGATGGCCACCAACATCGCTACGGCGACCAAAGAGCGCTCCCCTCCAGATAGCAGAGATAGTCGCTTAATTCGTTTGCCTGGAGGTCGCGCTTCGACATCTACCCCGGTAGTCATCATGTTGGAAGGATCAGTCAAAATCAAACGTCCATCACCACCAGGGAACAATCGAGCAAAGATCAATTCAAATTCACGAGCCGTATCTGTGAAAGCATCACTAAAAATCTGTACAACTTTCTCATCTACCTCTTTAATAATCTCAAGGAGATCCCTCTTAGTTTTCTTAAGATCTTCCAATTGTTCTGCTAGGTATTTAAGCCGCTCTTCATGCGCTGTGTACTCCTCTAAAGCTAAAGGATTGATCTTTCC
>JAYTQV010000085.1:0-19404 GCA_043746515.1 Actinomycetes bacterium
CTTGTTAAATTGCACTCCATAATCCAAATGGCGAACTCGGTTATCTTCGGTTCCCTTATTGTTTTTAAGAACCAATAAGTCCTCAATTTCCAGGTGCCAAATCGGGTAATAAAGAGTCGCGGAACCACTCCTTACGCCACCTTGAGAACAACTTCTAGTAGCGCTTTGAAACAATTTCAAAAATGGTATGACCCCCGTGTGATAAGAATCCCCGTTGCGAATTGGAGAGCCGATAGCGCGTATTCTTCCAGCACCAACTCCTATACCTGCTTTCTGGCTGACATATTTCACAATTGAACTTGATGTGGCATTTATGCTGTCCAGACTGTCACCAGTCTCTATCAAAACACAGCTACTGAACTGTCGCTGTGGAGTACGGACGCCGGCCATGACAGGCGTGGGGAGGCTTATATTTCCCAGACTCACGCTGTCGTAATAGTCGCGCACCCAGTTCATGCGATTTTCACGTGGGTAGTGCTGAAAGAGAGTGGCTGCAATCATCATGTAGGCCATCTGTGGAGTCTCAAATATCTCTCCAGTCACCCGATTTTGGACTAGGTATTTGCCCCGCCACTGCTCCATCGCGGCATAGGTGAATACTTCATCGCGCTCATGTTTTATCTGCGAATCTAGAAGCAACCACTCTTGGTCAGAATATGCAGCCAAAACTTCACGATCATAGAATTTGGTAGACACATTCCTCCGCACCAGTTCTAGCAGTGAGCAGGGGCTATAACTATTGTAAACATGCTTCCGTAGGTGATAATTAATTAAGCGACCAGCTACAAATTGATAATTAGGATTTTCCTCGCTAATCAGGTCAGCAGCACTTTTAATCATGGTTTCTTGAATATCCGAAGTTGTTATTCCTTCATAAAATTGAATCTGGCTACGGATTTCCACTTCACTTGCGCTGACATTTTCGATGCCACGCGTGGCCCAAAACACCACTTTGTGCATTTTTTCCAGGTCGATATTTTCAAAACTACCGTCTCGTTTCTTAACTCTGATGGCCATAATTAGAACCCCTCTTCTTGAGCAAGGGGTAATACGGTATTGGTCCGGCTTAAAGCGCAGTAACACAGCATAAAAAACTCCCCCAAAAGAAATTGAGGGAGGAATGAAAGGCTTGGTTAAGCCCAACCTTCCTCCGAGGTCAGATACTTCGGTAAGAAATTAGGCGACCTGACTTAGACCTTGCGATCATTACAGTTGCGGGACAGCGCCGGAATTCCACCGGACTTCGCTAAAATTCTTACCACCTTTAGAAATTAATTTTTAAAGGCGCCAAAAGGTACCGCAGCACAATCAAAAAAGAAGATAGATCTGAAAATCAATCGAGCGTGTCGAGTTTTGTAACTCCAGATGGAGCTAATGCGTTTTTAGGAAGAGTCCCAACTCAAATTTTTGTGACTGGATGGTAAACTAAGGGCAGTTCAAGTCGTTCTGTAGTAGGGATGTGGTCAGGACTGGAGCAGATGCCGTGCAATGGTCTTCTCTGGTAAATATATGCGATTTGATCGCGACCTTTGCCTTCGCCTTGGTTGGTAGCCGAGTAGCCGCCGCCAAAGGTATGGATTACGGCGGGATTATTCTGATCGCTGCCGTTTCTTCTCTCGCCGGCGGAACATTCCGAAATCTCTTTCTCGTCCACGAGCCTGCCTGGGTACTCAATCCCTGGTTATTTGCTTCGGTCTTAGCGGCGGTTGCAATCAATATCATAAGAAAAAGCCAAGAGCCAGTGGGTCGTTTCATTTTGGCCTTAGATACCTTTGGTCTAGCGGTTTCCACTGTATCGAGTACCAACTTTGCCCTGGGGTTCCATGTGACACCTGTGGTTGCAATTATCTTGGGTGTGACTGGAGCTGTTACCGGCGGATTACTTCGGGATGTTCTCTCACAGACACAACCAGTTCTTTTGCATCGTGAGACGATCGGAACTTCTGCGCTCGCAGGTGCAATTGTCTATGTGCTTCTCAATGAATTTAAGATCAATGAGGCAATTCCAGCAATTCTCGGCGGATTAGTCGTAGTTTTAGTTCGCGAACTTTCAATCCATTATTCTTGGAATTTGCCTCGAGTACTAGGAAGATAAACGAGCGGATAACGGGAATCGGACCCGCAACTTCAGCTTGGGAAGCTGACGTGATACCACTTCACCACATCCGCATGGCAGTGCTCAGGAAATTAAGTTATCAGATTTCGCAAGAACCTAATACCGGACTACTTCCTTATTTTTCTTACTTTGCTGATTTTGCTTGGGAGAGTAGGTCTAATTGATAAAGAAGATGTTGGTAACTCTCTCCTGTGGCGCGCGACAAACCAATCTCGCAGGTGAGATTAGTTGAAAGATAGGCATCGAATGTCTTTCCATTGAGGCAAGCGGCTTCGGCTCTGGTCGCACTTGCCGTGAGATCTGGATGAAGCATCCCGCGATCTCCAGCGAAAGCGCAGCAACCCCAGTCATCAGGAATTAAGACACTTTCGGATATCGCCTGCGCGACTCTCTCCACACTCGAATTGATCCCAAGCAGAGTGCTAGAACACGTGGGATGAAGAGCGATCGAATTTAATTTTTTGGTAATGTGCAGCCGCGGAAGAATGAAGCGCTCAGTGAATTCGATCGAATCCCGTATCTTCAGTGAATGAGTAGACTTCGAGGAGATCGCTTTGATTATTCCTTCCGTGCACGAGGAAGCGTCACAGACAATCGGGATCCGACCATTGTCGCTAGCGTCAAGCAGTGCCTTGTAAGTGGCGTCAACCATGAATTCATAACCGCTAGCGCTTCCTTTAGATTTCCAGGGTGTGCCACAACATAGGTTCGATGTGTTTGAGGGAACGTTGAAGGTCAATCCTGCTTTTTTTGCTAGTGACTTCAAGGCACCGGCTGATTCCGAATGGAATACAGTACCCAAACACGATGGGAAGAATACAAAATCTGCATTGGAGTTAGTTGCAGGCGACCGAGCACTCCCAAGAGATGGAAGATCAGCGGACCACAAGGGAACTCGCTCATATCCTAAGAGAGAGCGCAAGGTCTCGTTAATTGGCAAGATGATTCTCGAAGGAATTTTCTTGGACATTGATAATACCGCTGCTATCGCTCTTGTCACGAGCCCCCAATGCCTCGCAGATTGGGCGAGTAAGGCCTTGAACATTCCTGAATTTGAATCTTTTCGTAAAGAGATCACAAGATCACCAGTATTAATTCCTAACGGGCAAGAACTTTCGCAGAGCCCATCAACAGCGCACGTCTGGATCACGTGGTACTCGGAACTTTTTAACAATTGTTCATGAAGTTCTAGATTACCGACCTCTTTCGCTCGAGTAAGAGCTCGCTGCAGCACGATTCTTTGGCGTGGAGTAGTTGTGAGGTCTTTGCTAGGGCATATGGGTTCGCAGTACCCGCACTCAACACACTTGTCAACGAGGAGATCTACAGTTGGGTTTGATTTAATGTGACGCAGATGTGTTGAGGTATCTTTCGAGATGATCACTCCTGGATTAAGAATTCCGGCGGGGTCAAACGCTTTCTTTATTCGAAGCATGAGTGAATAGAGCTCTGGACCAAATTGTCGTTCAACAAATGGTGCCATCATTCGACCGGTACCATGCTCCGCTTTTAACGATCCACCCTGTTCCAAGACGAGATCGACCATCTCTTCTGTAAAGAGCCTGTATTGCTCCACTCGGTCAGAATTTTGGAAATCCTCACTTATCAAGAAGTGGATATTTCCATCTTTGGCATGTCCAAAAATTACTGCCTCTACATATCCAAATTTTCTAAAAAGTTCCTGAAGTGCAATGCATGTAGTGGCGAGTTGCGAAACAGGTACAGCAATATCCTCCAACAGAGCTGTAGTTCCTGGTCTTCTAGAACTAGCCACTGCGGCATATAGGCCCTTGCGGATGTGCCAAAGTTCCTCTCGCATCCTTTGATCTATGCTCAAGCGTGGCTTGCCGATAACATTTAATTGGTTGATTGTCGTTTGAGCAATTCGCATTATTTCCGCTAAGGCTGGTTCATTCTCTGCTTGATACTCCACCAGAAGTGCGGAGTGCAGATTCAAATCAAGGTTTTCGACTAGGATTCCGCCAGCCCGCAGTGACGCAGTGTCCATCAGTTCGATTGTCGCGGGACGAGTCGTTTGGATAAGATCCAGGGATTGGGTAGCTTCTTGCAAATTTTCAAAGACAAGCAGGGTAGTTGCGGCGTGGCTGAGGAGTGGGATAGTTTCAAAGATAGCCTCTGAAACAAAACCTAGAGTGCCTTCACTGCCGACCATAAGGTGAAGGAAGATATCAACGGCCGAACTAAAATCCACAAAAGAGTTAAGGCCATAGCCCATAGTATTTTTCAATCGGTACTGCTCACCAATTTGTAATTTAAGATTAGGACTTCTTTGAATTTCGGCGTGAATCTCATTAATCGCTTTATATATGGCGGGTGCTTTTACCATCAGATCCTCTTCACAATGAGAGTCAGCTGTATTGATTATTACTCCATTGTGTAAGACAACCGTTGCGCTTTGGAGGGTTCGATAAGTGTTGTGAGTAATCCCGCACGCCATCCCGCTTGAATTGTTGGCAATCACGCCACCGATTGTGCAGGCGATCTCACTCGCAGGATCAGGACCCAATTTTCGTCCAATGCGACGAAGACGTGCATTTACTGCTCTCACGGTTGCACCTGGCTGGGTTCTCACTCGAAGGCCACCATCTAGAACTTCAATCTCACGAAAGTGGCGGCGGGTATCAACCAAGATTGCATCACTTACGGCTTGCCCCGAAAGACTGGTGCCTCCACTTCTAAAGGTAATGCTCGTACCTGCGGCGGTTGCGTGGGCAAATAGGGTGGCAATGTCGTGTTCGCTGATCGGAGTAGCAACGGCGTCTGGGACCAAGTAAAAGTGAGATGCGTCAGAGGAGGTTCTGTAGCGATCAATCGCTTGGGTTGAGAGGAGGGGAGTGAATGTGCCCGTCGCGCTAGTGGGATTCACGACTGACTTGGTCTCCACTCGAACCCACGAGGAAATCAAGATCCGCTCCTGTATCAGCCCCCATTACGTGATCAATATAGAGTTTGGACCAGCCGCGATCTGAGCGTGCATAGTGCAACGCACTTGCGGCACTTGGCTCTCGCTTCAACAATTCATTGGTATCCATTTCAACGTCGAGGGTTCGGTTTGGGACATCAAGAAGAATGATGTCGCCGGTTTGAACACGTGCGAGTGCTCCATCTGCCGCCGCTTCGGGTGCGACATGCAAAACGATAGTTCCGTAGGCAGTACCGCTCATCCGTCCATCGCAAATTCTCACCATATCGCGAATACCTAGTTCTAAAATCCTTTTGGGTAATGGCATATTTCCTACCTCAGGCATGCCTGGGTACCCCTTTGGGCCACACCCGCGCAAAATCAAGACCGTATCTTTTGTAACATCTAGATCTGGATCATCTATCCGGATACGCATATCCTCCACGCTATCAAATACGAGGGCAGGACCTCGGTGGACGAGAAGCTCTGGCGTGCAGGCACTCGGCTTAATGATTGCTCCGAGTGGAGAGAGATTTCCTTTGAGGATCGCGATTCCAGCGTTTTGCATAACTGGTTTTGCTGGGCTCGCAATTACGCTCGAATCAAAAACCGCATACTCGGGCATATAGGAGACGAGTGGTTTTCCTGTAACTGTTATCGGAGTGTCAGAAAACTTGTTCGATATTTGTCCAAGGAGTGCAAGTACTCCACCTGCGCGATACAGGTCATCCATTAGGAATTCACCCGATGGAGCCAAATTAGCGAGCAATGGAATATCTCGTCCAACCACATCAAAATCATTGAGGGTGAGATCAATTCCTAGTCGACCAGCTATTGCAAGCATGTGCACGACAGAGTTGGTAGAACCTCCAACCGCAGCGACCGCGACGATGGCATTGAGAAATGCTTCTCGTATCATGATCTCTGATGGCCTACGATCTGATCTGATCATCTCTACTATAAGCCGACCAGTTTCGTGTGAGAGGGATAAGAGTCTGGCATCTGGAGCGGGAGTTCCAGCAAATCCTGGAATTGTCATACCGAGTGCTTCTGCAACAACTGCCATGGTTGATGCTGTGCCCATGGTGTTGCAGTGACCTTTGCTACGAATCATTGAAGACTCAGAACTTATGAATTGCTTATTGGAGAGCGTGCCGCTGCGGACTTCTTCACTCAGACGCCAAACATCTGTACCGCAGCCCAAAGGTTCGCCACGAAAAGTTCCGGTGAGCATCGGTCCGCCAGGCACAACTATCGCGGGTAAATTGACTGATGAGGCAGCCATCAAAAGAGCTGGAATTGTTTTGTCACAACCACCGAGCAGAACAACTCCATCGATTGGGTTAGCTCGCAACATCTCCTCGATCGCCATTGCGGCCATATTTCGCCAAAGCATTGCGGTCGGTTTTACCTGGGTCTCACCGGGAGAAACGACGGGAAGATTGAGGGGGATGCCACCAGCCTCCCAAATCCCTTTTTGAACATATTCAGAAACCTCGTTGAGGTGAGCGTTGCAAGGAGTTAAGTCAGAAGCAGTATTTGCAATCGCAATGTGCGGCTTTGTACCGTCAAAGGCATCTTCAGGCAATCCTCGACGCATCCAAGCACGGTGAAGGTAGGCGTTGCGGTCATTTCCACCGTACCACTGGGCACTTCTCAACTCAGTCATGAGCGCTCACTTACTATTTCAATAGTTGACGTTACACAATACTATTTCGACTTATTGCATTACTCACACGACTATAACATCAGGAACGTAGGATACACACGTGGCGCATTCCCTAGAGGTTCCGCAAGTGTGGGATACAAGGAAGTGCCATGTTGGAGAGGGACCAGTTGCAACTGGAGATCAAGGGTCCCAAATTTTCTGGGTCGATATTTTGAATAATCGAGCGCTTTGGAAGAATTTGCAAACCCAAGAAATTGGAGAGATCAAGACCCATGAAAATATTAGTTTTATCTTGCCCCGCTCTAATGGCGGATTGATTCTCGGAACGGCCAACGGTCCGATCGCTCGGGATGAGAATGGTGTTGAGTCGAAGTTGCCGACGCGCGTGGACGCTGATGGATCTTCTGACCCAGTCCCCATGCGATGGAACGATGCCAAGGTTGGTCCTTGCGGTGAAATATGGATGGGAACCAGTTCGCATGGCGTTCTAACGGATCGAGTCGGGTTACATCGCCTAAGCGCCGATGGCCGCAGTATCACGCGAGTCCTCTCCAATATGAAATTGAGCAATGGCATGGATTGGAGCCCAGATGAGAAGATTTTTTATCTGATCGACACTTTGGAATTCACTCTCTACATTTTTGATTATGAAGAAGGTGAGATTTCTAATCAACGAGTTGCTATCCGATTCGATACAACGTCAGATGAATATCCAGATGGCATGACGGTCGATAGTGTGGGAAATTTGTGGATAGCCTTTTGGAACGGTGGTTGTGTACGTATATTCTCCCCAGAATTTGAGTTGCTAGAAACGCTGCGATTTCCGGCTCGATTTGTCTCGAGTTGTACCTTTGCAGGATCTGATTTGAGAACGCTGATTGTTACATCTTCGACAGGTGATAATGGTTGGAACGATGATCAGGAATGCGCCGGAATGACATTCACGGTTGCGAATCAAACACGAGGGAAGGCGTCATATGTCTACGGCAGTTAACATCCAGGGAGAACAATCAGGTCGAGTTGCCTTAGTTACAGGCGGTTCAAGTGGTATCGGTCGTGGCACAGCTAAGGAGTTAGCAAGACAAGGAGCTGCCGTAGTCGTACATGGGCTGACATTTGACGAAGCTAACTTGGTTGTTCAAGAGATCCGAATCGAAGGAGGTACCGCAATCGCAATTGCTGGAGCGATTGATGATCCAAAGACCTCTGAGCTGGCCGTTGCACTTGCGCTTTCTGAGTATGGACATCTGGACATAGTTGTGACGAGCGCGGGAATACAGAGGTATGGAACCGTGATGGAGACCTCGACTGAACTTTGGGATGAAGTTTTTAGCGTTAATGTAAAAGGAGTTTTTTTGGCATGTAAGGCAGCATTACCTGAACTTCGAAAGAGTCCTGGGGGAAGCATCGCGATAATTGCATCGGTTCAGGCGACTTCAACGCAAGCAAATGTTGTTGCCTATACCTCCAGCAAAGGTGCCCTTGTTTCGATGGCTAAAGCACTAGCAGTCGATGAAGGTCCATACGGGGTGCGCGTGAACTCTATTAGTCCTGGAACTATCGACACCCCAATGTTACGGACGACCGCTAGATTATTAAGTGATGGTTCACCAGATGGAATGCAGGCACTTGTCGATAATTGGGGTTTATCTCATGCCCTTGAACGAGTCGGAACAATTCAAGAACTCGGTTCAGTGATCTCTTTTGTAACAAGTCCCCGTGCAAGTTTTATGTCCGGAGATGACGTACGGGTGGATGGCGGTCTATTGGCAAGGTTGGCAGCTGCAGCTCCTAGGGGCCCCAAGGAGATCAAGAAATGATCTACTTGTCGGAACAACTCTCTGCCAGACCTGATGCGCTCTGGGAATTGGTCAAACAGTGTGGAGTTAATTACACTGTCTCACTTTTGCAAGGAGCTGAACAGGAACAAAGAATGTTCGCTGCAGTGGGCAATGGTAAGAGAGAGAGCGGACTGCATGACGAGATAGTGCCATGGTCTTTCGAGGGTATAGAACGAGATAAGAAGTGTTTCGCAGCTCACGGCATCCAGTTGATTGGTATCGAAGACACCGCCCCAATGGATTTAATTCGTCTGGGTTTACCCGGGCGCGATGAAGAGATTGCACATGTAATAGAACAAATTCAGGCGATGGGGAAACTTGGTATTCAGACCCTTTGTTATAACTGGATGGCTGTATCAAGTTGGGCAAGAACTCGTACTGATGTAGTTTCGCGTGGAGGAGCGCTGGTCACTGCTTTTAAAAGTAGTGATACCGAAAAGATGTCACGTATTGCCGAGCCGGGAGAATATACTCACAAACAATTGTGGAGCGCACTCAAATACTTTTTAAATGCAGTTATCCCTGTGGCAGAGGCAGCTAATGTCCGTTTAGGAATGCATCCAGATGATCCACCGCTACAGGATATGCGCGGGATGCCACGTATTATGAACTCTATTGAAAACTTCCGAAAACTTCTCGATCTATATCCCTCTCGATCTAACGGCATCACCTTATGTCAGGGAAATTTTGCGTTAATGACCAATGACCTTCCAAATGTCATCCGTGAATTTGGATCTAGAGATGCGATTGTATTTGTGCATTTTCGAGATGTAGTAGGAACCGTTACAGATTTCGAAGAGGCCTTTCACGATGCAGGTCAAAATGATTTACCAACTTGCATCGCTGCATACAAGGAGATCGAATTCGATGGGCCAATGCGCCCTGACCATGTTCCTACAATGTACGGTGAGTCAAATGCAAGACCTGCATACGAAACACTGGGAAGGCTCTTTGCGTTGGGTTACATACGAGGCCTAATTCATTCTGTGTATGGAAAATTGCCTTTCTCGGATCATTCAATCAAAAAAGTAGAACCCTTAAAAGCGACGGGCAGCCACCCACTTTTCGTTACCCCACCAGGATCCAAAATTTTCGATGCGAACGCGGGCTCCTGAGTGCGGGGCATCGACCATCTTTCCGCCGCCAAAGTAGATCCCTACATGAATAATTGGTTGCCCAAAAAAGACTAAATCCCCAGGGCGGACTTGACTGAATGGTATTGGTCTTCCGTAAGCCGTCTGAGCCGAAGCGGAATGCGGAAGAGATATTCCGGCTTGTTGAAGAGCGCGCATCGTGAGGCCCGAGCAATCCCAATAGAGCAAACCGGATGCACCAAAAACATACTGTGAACCAAGTTGCCGTAAGGCGTATTTCAGTGCAATGGCGGCGGCTCCCGTGGCGTGAATCTTGCCTCGAGCTAGGGCCTGCGATCGCTTCTGGTATGCATTGTCTTGTGATGCTTGGAGTGATGCTAAGCGAGCCCGCTGTGCTTTAGTCAGCCCCCGAAGAAGTTTTTGAGCTTGAGCGAGTTTGGCCTGTGCTGCAACTTCTTGTGCGGCATATTTGGCTTTTGCCGCGGCAACGAGCGCCACTTTTTGATTGAGCGTTAACGCAGTGCTTTTGAGAGCAATATCTGCTGCTGCAAATTTTCGCATTTTGATGGAGTTCTGTGTTTCTACAACTTTTAGCGATTGCGCGCTATTGAGATACTGGGTTGGGTCTGATGAGAACATAAGTGTTAACCCTTGCCCGAGGGCACCATTTTTGTATTGTTCGGCAGCCAATATTCCAATTGATTTCTTAAGGGCTTTCAGGCTAGTCGACTGCACACTGTCTCGCGCCTGCACGGAATTTAGGGAACGTGTGAGAGCAATGAGATTCACCTGCGATTGCTGTGCTAATTCTGCGATTGCTGAGGCTTGAATTTGCAGGGAGGTCACTTCGGCTTGGACGGCTGTTATGGATTGAGTCGCCTGAGCTTCGGGAGCAATCGCCATGATTACCGCAGAGAGAGCAATTCCGGCAGAGGCCCCAAAGAGTAGACGCCGGAAGCCATCCCTCAAAGTCATTAGGTTATGTTACCGCACGGTATCTCGATCGGTACCAGCGAGACGTCGACTATTATTGAGGTTATTGCGTCAGAATTTGCTGAGAATGCGCAGTTGATCGGGAGTTTTGAAGCAATGAAATACCTGCAAGCCATGCGTGTCAAGCAGTGGAGTAAAAATCTACTGGTCGTAGTTGCGCCATTTGCTGCGGGAGATGTCTTTCACTGGGCGATATTGAGTAAGACTTTATATGCTTTTCTGGCTTTTTCTTTTGCAGCCAGTAGCAATTACATAGTGAACGATGTGCGAGACCTAGAGCGCGACCGTACCAATCCTAAAAAGTTTCAACGACCAATCGCGGCGGGTCACATAACCGTTCAGTCGGCATGGCTATTGTCTTTCGGATGTGCGAGTATCGCAGTCTTCTTCACGATACTCATGCCAGGAGCGTTTGCGATAACACTCTTAATATACTTTCTTCTTACTTTGCTCTATTCATTTGGCCTCAAGCATGAACCTATAGTTGAACTGCTGATTGTTTCTTTTGGCTTTGCACTTCGAGCAATTGGTGGGGCAACTGCTACACACACTCCAAGCTCGCAATGGTTCCTAGTTGTTGCAACATTTGGTCCGTTGGTAATTGTCACCGCAAAACGTATCGCAGAGAAGCAGAGTAAATCTCAAATTGTTGCACGCCCTGTAATCGAGCAGTACACGATTGAATTCTTGCAATTGGTCCTCACAGTCGCAATTGGGATAACACTTACCGCCTATAGTTTGTGGGCATTCTCCCTTACTGGAAACCATCCATTTGCTGAAGTTTCCGTTATCACAGTTACGTTTGCGCTTTTACGATATATCTTGGCAGTAGAAAAAAGTAGCGGGGAGTCCCCAGAGGAAGTTATGTATGGGGATTGGTACTTTCTTGGCGCTGGTTTTTTAACAGCCCTCTTATTGATTCTTTCGGTCTATGCAAATAACTGAACCAGCACAATTCTCTGGTTGGGGTAACAACTTTCATTCGCTTGCCATTCGCGTATTACCTGGTTCTTTAGAAGAGGTACAAGATTTTATTAGTTCCGCCTCAACTTCTCGTGGCCTTCTACCAACTGGACTTCATAGAAGTTATGGAGATTCGGCTCTCAATTCTGGTGGAATTTTGGTGGATATGACTGCGCTGAAGTCAGTATCGATTGACATCACCTCGCGCATAGCAACAGTAGGTGGTGGAGTAACTATTGCGGAGTTAGAGAGAGCGGCGCTGAAAGAATCTCTATTCCCTCCCGTTGTTCCAGGTACGGGGTATGTCACCATGGGAGGAGCTATCGCCGCTGACATTCACGGGAAATCACATCATAAAACTGGCTCATTTTCTCGATCAGTGAGAAGAATCTCCCTTTTGCTCTCTTCCGGGGAAATTGCCATTTATATGCCTAATGATCCAGAATTTTGGGCAACCATCGGAGGACTTGGCCTCACTGGAATAGTTGTCGAAGTCGATATTGAACTGCGAGCTGTTCAATCAAATTCGGTAGTGGTAAGTGAAAGGCGAGTAGGGAATTTGGAGAAGATGATTGAACTGCTCAATAGCGCAGATCAAGAGTTTGAGCATACTGTGGCTTGGATAGACCTTTCGGGGAATTACCGAGGGCGTGGAATTGTGAGCTTAGGAAATTATGGTTCCTCGAGTGTTACAGGGAGAGAGAGTCGAAAACGGGCTCCATCCTTGCCTTCAATCGCTGGAATAAATTTCATCACACCACTCACCGTGAAAGCATTTAACGAATTTTGGTTTAGAAAACCATTAAAGCAAGGCCCTGTTGTTTTAAATAAGTTTATGCATCCTCTTGATGGAATAAATAATTGGAATAGTTTTTATGGGAAACGTGGATTTTTGCAATATCAATTTGTGATTGATGAGGGGCAAGAACAAATTTTTGACGTACTATTTGCTGGATTGCGTCAACTCAAGGCAGCGTCATTCTTGGGTGTTCTTAAAAAATTTGGTAACGAATCGATTGCACCGATGAGTTTTCCCAAACCGGGATGGACTCTGACTCTTGACTATTCAACCTCGGTTCCGGGGTTGCAGTCCTTCCTGCGCAAATTTGATGAGGAACTAGTAAAGGTTGGCGGACGGATATATCTCATTAAAGATTCGCGTGTAGATCCTGCACTCGTACCATTGATGTATCCTCAGATAAACCGTTGGCAAGAAATGCAACGCTCCATGGACCCTAGGGGACTTTGGAAATCGGATCAAGCCAGGAGGTTGAACTTGTGTTAGACGGATTTGCGAACCCCGGTCGAATAGCGCTCATTGGCGCGTCTAGTGATATTGGCATGGCGATTGTTTCCCAACTGCCCAGTAATTCAGCGCGGGAAACAGTCTTGGTTGGGCGGAGTGGAGAGTATGCACTTGACGTCACGGACAAGGCAGAGCGCAATCGCGTGATCTCTCAGCTATTTGATAGCGGCGATCTCGATTTGGTTATTATCGCTGTGGGTTTGCAGGGAAATGATCCTGCGAGAAGTGAATCTGAGAATTTACTTGATGCAATAGAGGTGAATTACACAGGCACTGTGCACCTCATTGAATTGATCGCTCAAAGGATGCAAGTGCAAGCGCATGGGACTATTCTCGTTATCAGTTCATTCGCTCAGGTGCGTCCTCGAGTTGATAACTACGGATATGGATCAACAAAGGCAGCCTTGGATTTCTATGCCCGAGGTTTGGCTGAGAAAATCCGTGGAACTGGGGTTTCAATAAAAATTCTTCGCCCTGGTTTTGTGAAAAGCAAGATGACTACAGGTATACCAATTGCACCTTTTGCTATCACCGTGCAAGATTGCGGAGATTACGGTGTAAAAGCTCTATCATCAAAGAAGGTTGTTACGTGGGCCCCATCATTCTTGAAATACGTGGCACTAATATTTGTAGTACTACCGACTCCGATTTTCCGTAAAATCACAGCACGGTAACTGGTAAATTCCCCTAGTGAAATTTTGGAGAAGACGCGTACTTGTAGGAGTTCCAACAGTATTTCTCTTTATTATAGTTTGGTCAGTTAGTACTTCACTGCTTGCGCCAGGGACCGATTCAGTAGCAGTTCGATTAGCCGAATGGGCTCGTAATCACTATCTAGGCAGCGTGGTTTCTGCGTTAGAAAATGCCAAATACAACATCAGCAAACCAAAGGTTGGAGGGACTCTCAACTCCAGCGCCACTGCGTTGCTAGCCGCTGATGCAATTCATTATGCACAGTCAGTGCCCAGTGTTGTTGCACCGGCGCTACCCGGAGAAGGGGATTTAAAAACTGTCTTTAAAGTAGGGAAGAAAGCTGCGATTCAAGTTGGTTATTTACGCCCGGATTCTCTACATACCTCCTATTTGGCGGGTATAGCTATCATGCAAAGTTCGCTGTTGCGGTTTGTGCAACATCCAGGTTTTTCTGAACCTGGCCATCTTACACAATTGGGCTCCAAGGATTTATTGGAGGGAGCAGATTTATCAGGATTGGTTGCAACTTTTAATAGTGGATTTAAGGTAAGAGACTCTTTGGGAGGTTACTACCAAAACGGAATAGTAATAAAACCATTAGTTAAGGGTAAAGCAACTTTATTAATTCACTCAGATGGTCATCTTGAAGTTGGTTCATGGGGGAATGAAATTCACATGGATTCTACGGTGGCGTCAGCTCGTCAAAATTTAAGTTTACTGATCGATAATGGAGTGGTTACCCCCAACCTCGACCAAAGTGTTTTAAAGAATTGGGGAACTACGGTTAAGAATAAGTACTTTGTGTGGAGATCGGGAGTCGGTGTAGACAAAGTAGGGAATGTCATTTATGTTGCAGGCAATTCACTTTCTGTGCAAAGTTTGGCCAATCTCCTCAAGAATGCGGGTGCAGTTCGAGCTATGGAACTGGATATAAATCAAGATTGGATTTCGTACATGTGGTACCCCCGGACAAAAACTGGGATTATGGAGTACCCGAAAAAATTAGTTGAATTCACTAGGCCTGCACGGCGATATTTCAGCGCGAGTAGCCGTGATTTTTTTGCAGTATATGCTCGATAAATATTTACTTAGATTGAATTAAGTATTCACTCAGGCGGGAGGCTGTGGCCATCACCTGTGCGGCATGTGCTCTGCCAGGCTGACGCCCTAGTCTTTCCATTGGCCCACTAATGCTCACGGCAGCGATTACTTTATTATTTGGTCCCCGCACTGGCGCACTCACGGATGCAACGCCAACCTCTCGCTCACCGACTGATTGGGCCCATCCTCGGCGGCGTACCGCAGAGAGTGAGGCGGCATTAAATTTTGCGTTGATCAAACCACGGTGGAGCTTGTCTGGCTCTTCCCAGGCCAGAAGTATTTGAGCAGCAGATCCTGCCTGCATTGTGAGGACTGTTCCGACCGGGACAGAATCTCTCAGCCCAGATAACCGTTCGGCGGTTGCAACACAAATACGCAAATCTCCCTGACGGCGATACAACTGGGAGCTCTCACCGCAAGCATCGCGCAGTGCAGTGAGTGCAGGAGCTGCAACTGAGAGCAATCGATCCTCACCGGCGGCTGAAGCCAATTCTGCGGCACGGGCTCCGAGAACAAAACGCCCCATTAAGTCGCGAGTAACAAGGCGATGAAACTCCAACGCAACTGCCAATCGATGAGCGGTCGGCCGGGCAATTCCAGTTGCCGTCACGAGTTCAGCTAGCGAATGGGGACCAGCCTCTAGAACTGCCAATATTCGCACCGATTTGTCTAAAACTCCGACTCCGCTATTCTTAGTGTCCATACTCTGATAATGCCATCTCAAACTCTGAGATGCAAGATTAGGCAGAATGAGAGTGGAATTACGTCAAACGAGGGAGTAAAAATGGGTAAGACGTTAGCTGAGAAGATTTGGTCCGACCATGTGGTTCGCAGCGCTGCAGGCGAACCCGACCTGATCTACATTGATCTTCACCTCATCCATGAAGTTACCTCAGCCCAGGCATTTGATGGACTTCGTTTGACGCAACGAAATGTAAGACGTCCTGACCTCACAATTGCAACGGAAGACCACAACACTCCAACCTTAAATATCAATCTTCCAATTCAAGACCCAGTCTCTAAACTGCAAATAGATACCTTACGAGTCAACTGTGCAGAATTTGGGATTCGCCTTCATTCACTAGGTGATGCAGAGCAAGGAATCGTCCACGTTGTGGGTCCTCAACTTGGCATTACACAACCTGGAATGACAATCGTGTGCGGAGATTCACACACCTCAACTCATGGAGCTTTTGGAGCTCTAGCTTTTGGAATCGGTACCTCTGAAGTAGAACATGTTCTTGCGACCCAAACTTTGCCTCTCGTGCGACCTAAAACTATGGCGATCAACGTCGATGGTGAATTACCTGAGGGTGTTACTGCGAAGGATGTCATCTTGGCAATTATTGCCAAGATAGGTACTGGGGGAGGACAAGGGTATGTCATTGAATATAGAGGCTCTGTAATTCGTGCTCTCTCCATGGAGGGTCGGATGACGATCTGCAATATGTCTATCGAAGCTGGGGCTAGAGCTGGACTTATTGCTCCTGATCAAACGACATTTGATTATGTACAGAGTAAGCCTCACGCCCCTGAAGGAGAGGATTGGGATGCAGCGATCACATATTGGAGTTCTCTGAAATCTGATGATGATGCGAAATTCGATTCTGAAATATTCATTCGGGCCGAAGAACTCGCACCTTTTGTCACATGGGGAACCAATCCCGGGCAAGGTCTTCCTTTGAATTCTTCAATTCCAAATCCGTCTGAGATTGTGGATGTTGATGAAAGGGGAGCGGCGGAGCGTGCTTTGGCGTACATGGGCCTTACTGCAGGAACTTCATTGAAGTCCATTCAGGTCGATACGATCTTCCTCGGCTCTTGCACCAATGGTCGCATTGAAGATTTACGAGCAGCGGCCGAAGTTGTTAAGGGTAAGAGGAAGTCGGATTCAGTACGTATGTTGGTGGTGCCTGGTTCAGCCAGGGTGCGCTTACAAGCTGAAAAGGAAGGGCTAGATAAGATCTTCATTGATTTTGGTGCAGAGTGGCGCAATGCTGGCTGTTCCATGTGTCTTGGAATGAATCCAGATCAGTTGGCCGTAGGCGAGAGATCTGCCTCGACTTCTAATCGCAATTTTGAAGGGCGACAAGGAAAAGGCGGTCGCACTCACCTCGTCAGCCCACTCGTAGCGGCCGCAACTGCTATCCGCGGGACCCTTTCATCACCAGCAGATCTCTAAGGAGAAGAAGATGAAAAAATTTATTTCACACACAGGAACTGCACTTCCCTTGCGACGTTCAAATGTGGATACCGATCAAATTATTCCCGCGGTCTACCTCAAGCGAGTAACCAAGAGTGGGTTTGAGGATGGACTTTTCGCAGCATGGCGTAGCGATCCAGAATTTGTTTTGAACCTGCCGCAATACCAAGAAGCCTCAGTGTTGGTAGCGGGAGCAGATTTTGGTACTGGCTCATCGCGTGAACATGCAGTGTGGGCGTTGCAGAACTATGGATTCACAGCTGTTATCTCTAGCAGATTCGCTGATATTTTCCGCCAAAATTCCCTGAAAGGTGGGCTACTCACGGTGATATTGCCGCAAGATCAAGTAGAAAAAATTTGGTCTGCTGTTGAAGCAAATTCCGAGACACTCGTGACCGTTGATCTGGCGGCAAAAAATGTGCGAGTAGCGGACGAGATTTATCCATTCGATCTCGATGATTACACTCGATGGAGGCTCATGGAGGGCCTTGACGATATTGGTTTAACTCTGCAGCACATTGATGCAGTGGGTACTTACGAGCAGGTACGGCCCGCTTTCAAGCCCAAAACGCTTCCTGCACGCTCATAACTCGTTTTTCAATTATTCGCAATAGAACTCTCGACGGCAGATTTAGAGTTTTTTACGCGTAAAAAGTGCTTTTTTTCAGATGCGACACGCCATCAGTAATAAGGGTTCTTCGAGTTGTTCCCGCGTACATTTCGATTATGTAGGCAAAAGCCTATTAAATAAGCGCTTTTAAGGGGAACTAATGAACAAAGCCCAGTTCATCGCATACTTGGCTCCACAGTTCGGGGATAGTAAGAAAGAGGCAGCGCGCGCTGTCGACGTAGTTTTTGACGCAATTCTTCGTAATATTTCGAAGGGTGATGACGTTCAGATTAATGACTTTGGCAAGTTCAAGAAGGTTGATCGTCCTGCCAGAAAAGGTCGCAATCCATTCACAGGTGAGAGCATTCAGATTAAGGCCAGCAAGAAGGTTCGTTTCTTGCCCGCTAAGGCCCTTAAGGAGATTATCTCGGGCGCTCGGAAGATGGATCCAGCACCAAAGCCTCCAGTGAAAGTTCTTCCAAAAGTTGTGGCTAAGCCTGTTACGAAAGTTACGAAAGTTGCGAAAGTTGCGAAAGTTGCGAAAGTTGCGAAAGTTGCGAAAGTTGCGAAAGTTGCGAAAGTTGCGGCGAAGAAGGCGGCACCAGTTAAGAAGGCGGCACCAGTTAAGAAGGCATCACCAGTTAAGAAGGCAGCACCAGTTAAGGCTGCAAAGAAGGCAGCACCTGCTAAGAAAGTTGCTCCTGCAAAAATGGTGAAGAAGGCAGTCAAGCGCTAGGAAGGGAAGTAGGCGAGAGAGGGGGGTGCCCCCTCTCTCGATTTTATTTCAGCGGAGTGTTGAGGGTATCTAGGTATTCAAAACGCTTAAACTCCAGAGTTATGTCGGTTTAGTCACTAAACTTGGTAGGTGAGTTATCGAGGCAGTGAGGTCGTGCAAAATTATTTGCCACCTCGGGGTAACCCCTCAGGCGCTAATCACACCTGGAAAGTAGGAGCCTTCTTCGTCATTCCTTTGCTCAAAGTAATTTCTAAGCCAGTGTGGTTTGGAGTAGAGAACGTTCCAAAGTCCGGTCCGATGATTGCGATCGGAAATCATACGTCTTATCTCGACCCATTAGTTCTGGCGCATTTGCTCTACGGAAATGGCCGGGCAGTGCGATTTATGGGTAAGGCTTCACTTTTTCGACTTCCCATTGTGGGTTGGGTTTTAAAAAGCACCGGACAAGTTCCTGTTGAACGAGAAGTCAAAGGATCCGCTTCTGCTCTCAATCATTGCGCAGCCTTATTGGAAGCAGGACATTGTTTAGGTGTTTACCCAGAGGGGACTTTGACTCGCGATGACTCGCATTGGCCAATGACAGGAAAGACTGGGTTAGCCAGACTTGCAGTGACGACCAAAGTTCCTGTTATTCCATGTGCCCAATGGGGAGCTTCCCGGATTTTGGCTCCCTATAGCAAGAAACTCAAACTATGGCCCCGCACTCAGATAATCGTCATTGTCGGAGAGCCCTTGGATTTTTCGCCTTGGTATGACAAGGAAGAGGATCACCAAGCTATGGTGGAAGCAACGTCATATGCGATGGCTACGATCACCCATTTACTAGAGAAAATTCGCGGTGAATTGGCGCCGAAAGAGATCTTTGATCCACATCAATCTGAATTCCCGCGGGTTGGAAATTTCAAAAAATATAGAGATGAAAAAAATAAAGGATGACACGTATCTGCGTTCTGGGAACTGGAGCTTGGGGGACAACACTGGCTCAGGTTCTTTGCGATAGCGGGCACGAAGTCCTCATGTGGGGACGAAATCAGAACGTTGTCGATGAGATCAATTCTGCCAGATGTAATCATAAATTTTTGCCAGGGATTTATCTTCCGGAGAATTTACTTGCAACGGTATCAATTGAAGATGCTTTGCTTTTTGGCGAAGTGAT
>JAYTQV010000086.1:0-7668 GCA_043746515.1 Actinomycetes bacterium
CGGTCTGATAGCACAACCCCACACGAGTGCTGGTCGAATTCCCACCGATACTGGCTATCGACTTTTCGTGGACAAGTTGGCACAAATTAAACCGCTCTCTACCGCAGAGCGACGCGCTATTGAAACTTTCCTTTCGCTCTCGTATGACCGCGAAGACCTATTTGTGCGAACCGCCAAATTGCTGGCCCAGCTCACCAAGCAAGTTGCCGTCATTCAATATCCAGATGAGAATAAAGTTGTTTTGGCTGGCACGGCGAACTTGGCACGAAGTAGCGCATCTGAGACAGCTGCCTCAATTTTCCCAATCCTTGAAGCGCTTGAGGAGCAAGTCATTTTACTGAGATTGCTTGCCGATGCCAATCAAAATCAATATGTGCAGGTGCGTATCGGTAATGAACAGCCAGAGAAGAGTTTGCAGAAAACTTCGCTAATTAGCGTTGGCTATGGAATTGAAGGACAATCTGTGGGTGCGCTGGGAGTAATCGGTCCAACCCGAATGGACTATGCCCAGACGATCGCTACGGTAAATGCCGTAGCGCGATATATCGGAGCATTTCTAGGGGGAACATCGATTGGCTGATCTCTATGACACTCTTGGGGTCCACCGTGATTCATCCTTTGATGAGATTAAGAAGGCCTATCGCAAGTTGGCACGGGAATACCACCCGGATGTGAACCCTGATCCCAATATCAAAGATAAATTTAAAGAGATCACTGCTGCCTATGAAATCTTGAGTGATCCGACAAAGCGTCAAAGATATGACATTGGTGGATCCACTTCGCAATTTGGTGGGGGAGCGCAGAACTTCGGCTTTGGTGACATCATGGATGCATTCTTTGGCGCAGGTGGAACACGCGGTCCGCGCTCACGTGCGCGCGCTGGACAAGACGCTCTCATCGGTGTGGAACTCGACTTAGAAGAGATTTGTTTTGGGGCAGAGCGTGAATTAAGCGTTGAGACAGCAGTTCGTTGCGATAAATGTAGCGGCACTGGTTGCGCCGATGGTTCCAAACCTCAAACCTGCGGTATTTGTAAAGGTCGCGGTGAAATTCAACAAGTAACCCGTTCATTCATTGGCAATGTCATGACCAGCCGTCCTTGCAACAATTGCAGTGGTTATGGTTCTGTCATTCCAACCCCATGTAGTGAATGCGCTGGCGACGGGCGCGTACGTTCTAAGCGCACCATCATTGTAAAGATTCCCGCCGGAGTTGAGAACGGCAACCGTATTCACCTGCAAGGTCAAGGTGAGGTAGGTCCAGGCGGCGGCCCTGCTGGTGATCTTTATGTTGAGATCAATGAGTTGCCTCATAATTATTTAATTCGAGATGGTAAAGATCTTCATCTCTCAATCTCCATTTCCATGGCTGCCGCCAGTATGGGTATGAAAGTGAAAATTCAAACGCTCGATGGCGAAGAAGAAATTGAAATTAAGCCGGGGGTGCAATCCGCTGAGGCGATCGCGCTTAAAGGTTTGGGAATTCCACGTTTACGCGGAGGCGGACGCGGAGATTTGTTTGTCCATGTAGAGGTAGTAACTCCTCAGAAACTTTCGCGCGAAGAAGAAGAATTGCTTAAAAAGTTTGCGGAGCTACGCGGAGAGAAACCTGGGGCATTTAAACTTCATAGCCGGACCAAGGATCACCAAGAGCATGGTCTCTTTGGTCGGGTGCGCGATGTCTTTAATCGGTAATTGATGCTTACGCTCTTCTTTCTTCCTGATTTAGGAGTGGACAACACCATCAATGTTGAGGGAGATGAAGCTCACCACGCAATCAAAGTGATGCGACTAAAGTCGGGTGAGGAAATATTGCTCGCGGATGGAAGTGGGGCTTGGGCCAGGGTTAGCGTTGACGAGATTGCTAAGAAGAGTTTTACGACAAAAGTTCTTGAGCGTGGGATTGCACAAGTAATCGCTCCTGAATTAATTGTCGTTCAGGCTCTTATGAAATCGGAGCGAGCCAAGGAGGCAATTGAGCTTCTGACGGTCGCTGGGGCTACAAAGATAATCCCGTGGCAATCCGAAAGATCCATCGCCAAGTGGCAAGAGGACTTAGGCGCAAAATGGATGGTTACATCGATTGCAGCTGCAAAACAAGCAAGGCGTTTAACTGTCCCAGAAATTGAAGCTCCCATTTCTACTGATCAAATAGTCAAAAGATTTGGTGGGGCTACCAACTTATTGGTCTTGCACGAAAGCGCCACTATTAAAATCTCTTCTGCTGCGTTGGAACTCACGCCAGGTCCAATTGTGATCGTGATAGGCCCAGAAGGTGGAATATCGGGGGCCGAACTTGGGCGATTTGCAAGCGCAGGTGGAACCATCGTCCTCTTGGGAAACGAAGTTTTTCGCTCCGTTCACGCTGGCTTTGCGGCACTTTCGGCACTTTCTGCCCTTACTGGCCGCTGGTAGGAATAGGCTTTTCAAATGTGCATCTTCTGCAAGATTGGTAGCGGAGAGATTGCCACGGATTTTTTATATGAGAGCACAGATGTTCTCGCCTTCAAAGATTTGGATCCCCAAGCGCCAACTCATCTGCTCATAATTCCTCGTGTGCATTACGAAAACGCTGCCGAATTGGCCGCTGCGAACTCTGCTACTTTGGCCGAACTCTTTGCTGCAGCCCAAGACCTTGCGGCCAGATATGAACTAGATGGATATCGGCTGACCTTTAATACTGGTGCAAGTGCAGGTCAGAGCGTTTTTCATGCCCATCTTCACCTCCTAGGCGGGCGTGCGTTCGCGTGGCCTCCAGGTTAACCGTAAGATTCGTAAGTAATGGACCAACCTCTTATCACCGTTCCCGCCGCCATTCCTATGGTCGCGCTGACTGGGCCGCAGGATTCATATCTTCGAATCTTCGAATCAACCTTTAACCAACTGCGAATCACCTTTAGGGGTAATGAAATATTTGTAATGGGCGACTTGCAAGAGACTGCCCAATTCGAAATTCTGGTTAAAGAGCTGCTGGTGCTTATTCGCGCCGGTCAGTCACTCAACTTAGACGCGATCCATCACGCAATCGGCATGGTGAAGCATGTACCTGCAGATCATCCTGCCGAAGTTCTATCTCTCAACATTTTGAGCAACCGCGGCAAAACTATTCGCCCCAAAACTGCAAATCAGAAGCGGTATGTAGAGGCAATTGACGAGAACACGATCACATTTGGAGTAGGGCCAGCCGGTACTGGCAAGACTTACCTTGCTATGGCCAAGGCGATACAAGCCTTGCAGGCAAAAGAAGTTAATCGCATTATTTTGACTCGTCCCGCCGTTGAAGCAGGAGAGCACCTCGGATTTTTACCTGGAACGCTGCAAGAAAAAATTGACCCTTACCTTCGCCCATTATTTGATGCGTTACATGACATGATCGATCAAGAATCTATTCCGCGGTTGATGCAATCGGGAATTATTGAAATCGCGCCACTTGCATACATGCGCGGTCGGACCCTTAACGATGCATTCGTGATTTTGGATGAAGCACAGAACACTTCAGCCGAGCAGATGAAAATGTTTCTCACTCGCTTGGGGTTCGGTTCAAAGATGGTAATCACTGGAGATGTCACACAAGTGGATTTACCTAATGGCACGATTTCGGGTCTTAAAGTTGTAGGTGAGATTTTGGATGGCGTGGATGATATTTGCTTCATGTACTTAGCGGCCGAGGATGTAGTTCGAAACCGATTAGTCGGTGAGATCGTCAGTGCATATGGTCGTTTTGACGCGGCAAAAGTGGGCAACTTCAGGCCACTTCGCACATCTGGGACCGGTGATCGCTAACCGTCGCAATGACGGGTGCTATGAATATAGAACTTTCCAATGAGTCGGGGGTCGCAGTCAATGACTTTGACCTCATTAGTGTTGCAGAGTTCACTATGATACACATGGGGCTCAACGATGGATGTGACTTGGCGATTTCAATCGTTGATGAAAATCGCATGAGCGAGTTACATGAAGAGTGGATGGAGCTTAAAGGACCAACCGATGTACTTTCATTTCCCATGGATGAGATGCGCCCTCATTCATTAGAACCGGGAATTGTGGGCGATATTGTTTTATGTCCGCAATTTGCAGTGGAGCAGGCAAAGGATGATTTAGAGCCTGAGTTGCATCTGCTCACTATTCATGGAATTTTGCATTGTTTGGGGTATGACCATGCGGTGCCGACCGAAGAGAGAATAATGTTCGAGCTGCAGGAGTCGATATTGGCTGACTGGCAGGCGCGCTGATGATTTACAAAATTTTGCAGGCGCTCAAGAAACATGGAATTGCTCTGCCTACCATAATTAATGATGAGGCAGATTTAAGGAAATTAATCGATCAAGCTGGGGATCGATCGATTATTGCCAACTCCCAGCGCGAGATGATGCAATCTGTCCTTGATCTAGGCGAGACGCTCGTGCGTGAACTCATGGTGCCTCGGACAGATATCGTATGGATTGAGGGAAATCGCACCCTGCGCCAAGGATTATCACTTGCGCTTCGTTCCGGATTTACTCGAATCCCTGTTATCGCTGAAAACTTGGATGATGTCATTGGAATCGCGTATGTCAAAGATTTAGCCAAAAGGGTTCACGAACACCATGAGTCGGAGCAGAGCGAGACTGTGGCTGAGCATCTACGCAGCGCAACTTTTGTTCCAGAAAATAAAACTGCAGCTGATCTTTTAAAAGAGATGCAACGTGATCAGAGCCATATGGCAATCGTGATCGATGAGTATGGTGGAACCGCTGGACTAATCACTATTGAAGATATTTTGGAAGAAATTGTGGGCGAGATTGCTGATGAGTACGATGATGAGGCCGAGGAAATTGAATGGCTCTCTGAAACGCAAGCGCGGTTGTCAGCGCGCTTGAACATTGATGATTTTGCCGATGCTTTTAAAGTCGAATTTGAAGATGGCGCCCGCGAGGATGTTGATAGTGTGGGTGGGTTACTTGCCAAGCAGTTAGGGAGGGTCCCAATCCCTGGTAGCGAAATCACTGTTATGGGTTGGCAGTTAGTGGCGGAGAGGCCCGTCGGACGCCGACACAGAATTGCGACCGTTCTTGCCACGAAGGCTCAACCGACTCTCGTTGAGGCAGAGAATAAATAATCCGAGTTCGATAAGCAGGTAGAGTTGGGTTATGCGTATCGTTCGTTTTACGCCGAATGAGTCTGTCGGAATCGGCACCGATCCCCATTTTGGAGTCCTCAACGATCAAGAGAGTATCTTGATTCTTAAGGGAGACCCCCTTTTTACTGGGATAGTCCCAACAGAGACCAAAGTGGCGCTCTCTGAGGTCAAATTGCTGACCCCCGTAATTCCGCGCAGCAAGGTCGTTTGCATAGGCAAGAATTATGCTGATCATGCCGCAGAAATGAATTCAGTTGTACCCACTGAGCCCATAATTTTTTTGAAGCCCAACACCTCTGTAATTGGGCCACATGACACCATTCAATGGCCTCGGATGTCTGATCGCATCGACTTTGAGGGAGAACTTGCGATTGTTATTGGTCGGATCTGTAAAGATGTTCCCAAAGAGAGGTTTAGTGATGTGATCTTCGGATACACCATTGCAAACGATGTAACCGCGCGCGATCTACAGAGTAAAGATGGTCAGTGGACTCGTGCCAAAGGATTCGACACGTTCTGTCCGATTGGCCCGTGGATAGAGACAGATTTCCTTGCTGGCTCGCAAATTATTTCCACCACCGTTAATGGTGAGGTAAAACAATCGGAGCCACTGAGCTCGATGATCTTTAAGATTCCAGAGATTATTGCATTCGTAACACAGGTGATGACTCTGCTACCGGGAGATGTGATTTTGACGGGAACACCCGCAGGAATTGGACCGATGGGTGCTGGAGCTATCGTCGAGGTAAGTATCGAAGGCTTGGGAACTCTAACAAACAAAGTGAGTGCAAAAAATGTCTAGCACCAAAGGTGTCCGCGTTAGATTCGCTCCATCACCAACGGGGGAGTTGCACGTAGGAAATATCCGTACCGCACTCTTTGATTGGGCATACGCGCGGCACACAGGAGGCACTTTTGTATTCCGAATCGAAGATACCGATCGCGACCGTGTCACCGATGAATATATTCAAGCGGCGATTGGAACACTGCGTTGGCTCGGCCTAGATTGGGATGAAGGTCCTGAGGTTGGTGGTCCCAACGGTCCTTACCTTCAATCTGAGCGGTTAGACATTTATGCCCAATACGCACAGAATTTTTTAGACAGTGGCTCCGCCTATCACTGCTACTGCACCGCTGAAGAGTTGGAAGCAGATCGAGAGGCACAACGCAAGGCGAATGTTGCACCTGGCTATAACGGACGCTGTCGCGACCTTTCATCAGACCAGATTGCTAACCATATTTCCCAGGGTCGCAAGCCAGTCGTTCGTATGCGTATGCCCGAAGGAAGTACGACCTTCACAGATTTGATTCGCGGTGAGGTTAGTTTCGATCATAATTTTGTCCCGGACTTTGTCTTGGTTCGTGCCGATGGTTCACCTCTTTACACGTTGGCAGTGGCAGTTGATGATGTACTCATGAAGATCACCCATGTACTTCGTGGTGAAGATCTACTCTCCTCTACACCGCGTCAGATCCGCGTGTATCAGGCTATGGGTTTAGCCCCTGATCAGTACCCTCTCTTTGCACACCTGCCTTTTGTTATGGGTCAGGATAACGCCAAGCTTTCCAAGCGCAATGGTGAGGTATCTATCGCTTGGTATCGCGAAGCGGGATATTTACCGGAAGCAATTTGCAACTACCTGGCTTTACTCGGTTGGTCTCCAGGAGAAGATCGCGAAGATGTCACCATGAAAGAGTTGGTGGAGTTATTCACGGTAGAGCGCGTTCACTCTAGCCCCGCGCGATTTGATATGAAGAAGCTAGAGGCGATCAATGGCGACAAAATTCGTGCCCTCTCACCAGAACACTTTTTTGAATGGTCAATGCCATTTTTGATTAAGGCCGGGGTTCTTACCGGAAGCGAGAGTGAGGTTGCGCTGGTTAAGCGGGCGCTGGTCATTATTCAAGAGCGCATCGCCACGCTGGCAGAGATCCCTCCAATGCTTAAGTTTTTATTTACACCAGATTTTGCGATCGAGGCAGATTCGTTGGCAAAAATTTCAGATGAGCAGAGCAAGCAGGTGTTGCAAGTAACCCTAGATCGTCTAACTGGGTTTAGTACTTGGGATCATTCTGCAATCGAAGGGGTCCTACGTACGGCACTAATCGAGGAGTTGGGGCTAAAACCCCGAATCGCCTTTGGAGCTGTCCGAATTGCCGTGACTGGAAGTCATATCTCCCCTCCACTTTTCGAGTCGATGGAATTGCTCGGAGCAGCGAAGTCTTTGGAGCGGATCAAGTCGGCCTTATTAATCTGAGGTAATCTGACCCCTGGATTTGTAGGTTATCCTTATCTCCTGGCCGTCAAAAGCCTTGGGGTATGGGGTAATTGGCAGCCCTTCTGATTCTGGTTCAGCGAGTCTAGGTTCGAGTCCTGGTACCCCAGCGCAGAAAAGATCTACCCCAGTTCGAAATGCACGTGTCAGAAGCAATTCAGTGTAAAAATGCAAAAAAGAGGTATAAATAAATAGCGCGGCCCCGTCGTCTAGTGGCCTAGGACTCTGGCTTCTCAAGTCAGCTACGAGGGTTCGAATCCCTTCGGGGCTACCA
>JAYTQV010000087.1:0-4738 GCA_043746515.1 Actinomycetes bacterium
TCCTTAGATAGTATTTTTTTGCTTCTGTTATTGATCATTTTGACTCTTTTAAAAGGTGCATACGATTTGGAAAAATGTATCTCTACTGAAAGAAGAGAGCATCTTGAATATGTAATGGACCTTTAATTGTTTTCGTTTGATAAAAAAATATTGATGATGAGAAGAGCTACTTGATGTACTCCATACGTGTCATCATTCCTGCTTCTGCGTGATAAGCATTGTGGCAGTGAACCATCCATCTTCCGGGATTTTCAGTAAGGAAATCGACGTTGACGCCTCCCATAGGTGGAACCAGGACGGTATCTTTTCTAGCTCCCGTGCCTCCAGCGCTACCTAACTGATAAGTATGTCCGTGTAGATGTATCGGATGTGACATCATGGACATATTTCTGATCCTGAATCTATTCATCTCTCCAGTTTTCACATTGAGAGGCTTGATGTCGGGATATAAACGACCGTTGATTCTCCATTGGTACGGATTCATGGATCCTGTTAATACTAAGTTGTGGACTCGATCTGGCCTCTGATTAGGAAGTCGTACTGCATCAGTTGCTTGCAGCGAACCTGAGGTCAGTGGCGTGTCATTTAATTCACTTGGTCGGAAATTTTCGTTGGGTGTACCTCCGCTTGCAGTGCGAATCAAGGCGCGGGCAATATCTGATTTTCCAACAGGTTCGGCAACGAGTGGAAATACTCCATCGCCCATGGTTACTACCACGTCGTAGCGTTCACCCATTCCAATTTGAAGCAAAGTAGTGTCGTATGTTTTGACTGGGAAACCATCGCTGTGAGTAATAGACATCGTGTGCTGCGCTAGCGCGACATGAAAAATTGTGTCGGCAGCTGCGTTGATTATGCGAATGCGTACCCGCTCCCCAGGACGTACCTGGAGTGAGTCAGGATCATTTTTTGGTCGACCATTGATGAGATACATCGGATAGTTGACATCACCACCGTCTGTTCCATTCATCGAGCCCATGCCACCCATGCCCATACCCATGCCACCCCTACCATTGGTACTCGCAGACCCACCAGAACCTTGCATTAAATCCGCCAATATTTGATCAGGACCCTGTCCCACTCCATCGGTCCAGTCATCTAGAATGACAATCCACTCCCGCTCATAGTTAGTGATTTCATGAGGGTCGTCAACTATGAAAGGTGCATAAAGTCCTCGATCAAGTTGAATTCCAGTATGAGGATGGAACCAGTGAGTTCCAGATTCAGGAACGATAAAATCGAAATTGAAGTGTTGTCCCGGTAATACTTCAGGTGTAGTGACACCTGGTACCCCATCCATGTCATTTCGAATTGCAAGTCCGTGCCAATGCACACTGGTGGGTTTAACTAGGTCGTTGGAGAAAGCAACCTTGACACGATCATTCTTGTTGACGCGGATGACTTTGCCAGGCAAGGAGTCTCCGTAAACCCAGGTTTTTGCAATTTTGCCTCCTAGGTCAATCGTTGCTGGTCGGGCCGCGAGTTCAAATGATTTGATATTGCCATTCCAAGCAAACGATGATTCGTGGGCTTGGATCGCACTCAGTCCTTGTAGTTGTGGTTTCGGCTTAAGTTCAACGGTAGCCAAGGCACCCGCAGCACCCACTCCGAGAATTGCCGCAAAAACTCCACGTCGACTTATTTCTGGCATTATTTTTACCTCACTTGGCTCAGCTTGATTACTAAGAGGAGCCTCCTAAGGGAAAAGGTAGAAAGTTTCTACTTTGCTTAAAGATTCGATGAAGGTTCTTAAAGATTTGATAAAGTCATTTTCTTTACAAAAACTTTACAAATCCCTTAGTGAATCTCAATGATTAATCAATACCCTTCAGTTGTAAATCTAATTTAGGAGGAAGAAATGATGAATTGGTATCAAGACGGAAATGGTGGAATGGGTGGTGCAGGCATAATCACTATGGCCGTCATATGGATTCTGATCATAGGGCTGGGAGTTTGGTTGGTCACGTGGTTGACGCGCAGAGATAAGTCAGTTTCTCAAAATGAATCACCTCGTCAAATTCTTGATCGCCGCCTTGCCGCGGGTGAGATTGATGCCGCCACATATGCTCAGGGACGCAGGCTGATTGAAGGACGCTTGACTGACGAGGTTGAAGTCAAATAATCCTTTGAGCAGCCGATAAGTGAGCTTTGGTATACAGTGCAACAGATGTTAAAGGTACTTGTTGTTGAGGATGAAGTTGAGCTGGCAACAGTTGTTGCCAGTTACTTCAAGCGTGAAGGTTATCTAGTGGAGACAGCTGTCGACGGACCCTCTGCTGTCGCAAGAGCGAAGGAAGTTCAGCCAGATCTGATTATTTTGGATCTCATGTTGCCTGGATTTGATGGCATTGAAGTGTGCAGACAAGTCAGAACTTTTTCAGATGCTTACATATTAATGTTAACGGCACGAGATGAAGAAGTCGATAAAATTGTTGGGTTTGCTGTCGGAGCCGATGACTATTTAGTGAAACCATTTTCCCCTCGCGAATTGATCGCTCGTTCAAAGGCTATTCTGCGACGCCCTCGTTCTCAAATAGCAGATGCGGTAACCGGTGAGCCATCAACTTCTTTACATTTTGGAAGTTTGACTATTGATTCTGCCTCACGCGTTGCAACCGTTGACGAGACGGTCATTGACTTAACTCGCACGGAGTTTGATCTATTGGAAATCATGTTAGAACGTCCAAAAGTTATTTTTTCAAGGCGCCAACTGCTTGAGTTGGTTTGGGGAGGGGACTGGTTCGGAGAGACTCACGTGGTGGATGTTCACGTCGGACACTTGAGGAAAAAATTGTCAGATGCCGGCTTAGTTGATGGTGCAATTCGAACTGTCCGAGGCGTTGGGTATGGGATGGAAATAAAGTGAGAAGTCGTTTAAAGCCACGAATGATTACACAGTTGTTGGTAGGACAAGTAGTTCTGATCACAATTGCAAGTGTCACACTCGTCGGAACCGCACTTGTTATCGCGCCACCTATCTTCAATAGCCATATGCGCGAGGCAAAAATAGATACCAGAGCAGCGAGGCTACATATTTCTCAGGCTTTTGCGACGTCATTTATTTTTTCTCTCGTAATTGCCATGCTTACAGCGCTTATGGTTGTTGCTGTCATGGGGTGGTACTTAATGCGCAGGATTGCCGAACCAATCGAGGGCTTGGCTGAATTTGCCGAATCGCTGGCGCATGGCGAGAACATGGGAACCACGACCGTTACGAGTTCGACTCTCGAGATTGGTCGTTTATCAATTGCGCTTTCGGATATGTCATCTGAGCTTTCAAAAATTCAAAGTGAACAAGCACGACTGTTGCGAGATTTGGCGCACGAATTGCGCACGCCAATTGCCACAATCGGCGCACTTGTTGATGGTATTGAAGATGGAGTAGTTATTGGTGATGCTAAATCCTGGAATACGATCAGGGACCAGTTGCAAAGACTCAATAGATTATCGCGCGACGTCCGTGATGTTTCAAATTCTCAGGATCAATCACTGAGCATTCTGCCTACCTTAGTAACACCCAATGAAATTGGAGAGTCAACCACTGACGCATGGGTACCTCGTTTCGAGAAAAAAGGAGTGTTTTTGGAGTTACATGTTTCGGGGGAAATGCCGCGCATAAAGGTAGATCCTTTGCGAATAGGTCAGGTTCTTTCTAATCTTCTAGAAAATTCGCTCCGCCACACTCCCAGGGATGGCAAGGTCATGTTAACTATTGAAGCAGTGGACAACGGAATTTCCTTTTCAGTAAGCGACGATGGGGAAGGTATTTCTGCTCAGCAACTTCCTCATATTTTCGACCGTCTGTATCGCGGTGATCCATCTAGGCACTCTGGTGAATCAGGGTCGGGATTAGGTTTAACAATCGCGCGGAGTATCGCTGAGAGTCATGCCGGGACGCTAAGGGCCGAAAGTGCAGGCCGCGATCAAGGTTCAACTTTCACACTCACGATTCCTATTGCGGCGAAATGATTACATCTGAGAAAGAACGCTTGCCAGGGGTTATTTCTTTAGTGGGCTTTGCCAACTCTTACCTGCATCAACACTTGTATAAATTTGTGCCGAAGTACCAATTAATTTTGCATTATTAGAATCCCATCCCAGGGCCATTGGACTAGCCGGCCCCCCGAAAGGGGACCAAGTGACCCCGGAATCTGTGCTTATCATTAATCCCATGGACATATCAGATGAAATAATTCGTTTTGGATTCTTTGAATCAACCAGTATGGACCCCATAAAATTCTGACCAACTTTCGTGTTCTGTATTTTCCAAGTGACCCCACCGTCGTTTGATTTCAATAGTCCCACTTGAGGTGAGGCTAAGTAGACATAATTTCCTGCAGCTCCAATAGCGTGCACATCCGAAGCACTTTGATAAAACTTAATTTGCTTAAAAGTTGCGCCTTTGTCCATGGATTTAAAGAGGCCAATATGAGCACCTGCGAGAATGCTTTTCGAGGTTGTGGTCCAGCTCATGACATCAGCGTCCTTAAGAGCAGGAATAGATGTCCAACTTTTACCACCGTTATCTGACATGCCACCGCCATTATGACCGGTCACAAAATATCGATTTCCCAGGACACTCATTACGTGGAGGTCTCCACCCACAAATATATGGATCATCGTGGAACCTTGGGGATTACTAGCTGCATTCGCCTGCGAAGATGACCCCGTAATTAGCGCTGTAATGGCCAGAATCCCAATGAGCACATGCCTTTTCGTTTCATAACTTCTCTCCACG
>JAYTQV010000088.1:0-11095 GCA_043746515.1 Actinomycetes bacterium
GGGATTACATATTTCAAGTCGTTATGGGAATAGGGGCGTTGACTTTAATCGTGAGAGCGAAAAAAGTTGGTGCCATTTACTTCGCCCTTGTAGCAACACTTCTTGCCGAACTCATTCCACTCTTTCAGAGTCATGCATCGAGCGCGGGAAATCATGGGCTGGCAATTGGTTCCTTAATCTTTCATGTCGCTGCCATCTCGTTATGGATGGGGGGAGTGATCGGTCTTGTTGTAATCTCTCCGCGCGAGCGCTCGGCCTCTTTCACCCGATTTAGTTCGCTTGCTCTTTGGGCCGCGATAATCACGGGCATTAGTGGCTTTTTCAACGCCTGGACTCGCCTCAATTTCCTTGCCGGATGGCAGAGTAGGTACGGCTTACTCGTCATTCTAAAAATTGCGCTCTTTCTTATACTCATTGCCATTGGTGCGAAACATCGGCGATCAATTGCTCTCTCCCATGTTGGTAGCAAACAAACCCTACGCTTACTTATAAATGAAAGTTTTGTGATGATCGTGGCTGTCGCATTAGGTGGTTGGTTAAGTATTTCGCAACCACCTACCTCTCCGTCGGCGCTTCGTTCTGCTAGCGATCCTTCCGTGGCAATCACGGGCATCGCTATGCCAGGTGCCCCCACCGTTCGACGTATCTTTGGTGCCTATTCACCGGACGGAACCGTATTAGGAATACTCCTTCTTCTGACAGCCCTATATATTCTGGGAGTTGTGGTACTCAGACGGCGCGGGGATAAATGGCCGGTCGGTAGAACTGTTGCTTTTGCCATATCAGTCTCACTCGTTGATTTTGCGACTAGTGGTGGAATAGGTGTTTATGCGCGCTTCGCCTTTTCTTATCACATGTTGGGACACATGATTCTAGGAATGATTGCGCCAATTGGTTTTGTTCTCAGCGCCCCTTTTACTTTGGCGCTTCGTACTCTGCCCATTGGTCGTACCCCTGAAGAGCGGGGATTGCGAGGAACTTTAATCTCAATCATCCATTCTAAATATTCGGTAATCATTACAAATCCAGTTGTGGCGCTGGCGCTCTTTGATGGATCTCTCTTTGTTATTTATATGACTCCACTCTTCGGAAAGTTAATGGGCTCTCATAGTGGGCACCTATTTATGGATCTACATTTCTTGTTAGCCGGATATTTATTCTTTTATGTAATTATTGGAATCGATCCTAACCCTAAGAAAATTCCGCACATTGTTCGAATCATCGTTCTCTTTGCAGCCATGAGTATCCACGCTTTCTTTTCAGTTGCTCTTCTTTCAACCACAACATTGGTAGATGGCGGGTACTTCGCCTCACTCAACCGAGCGTGGAACACCAATTTGCTTTCGGATCAACATACTGGCGCCGCTATCGGCTGGATGGTGGGTGAGATTCCTATACTGATCGCGTTAATAACCACCTTTATTCAGTGGATGCGAGATGATTCACGTGAGGCCAAACGTATAGATAGAGCCGCTGATCGTGCTGCCGCCATGGGTGAAGATGATGAGCTCACTCGATACAACAAATATCTATCGGTCCTGGCGAAGGATGATCAGAAGCATTTGGAATAATCTGTGGAGCCAAATAATGGGTTTATTAGATTATTTTTGTTTGATTCTTACCAGCACTGAAGGCGTGGCAGCGGCATCCACTTTTTGATCATGTGGTTCGGTCGGTAACCTCTCATTACTTATTTCTAACGCTCCCACCAGACCGACTTTCCACCCTGAAATATGCGCAAGCGCTCGATCATATGATCCGCCTCCTTGGCCTATTCGATTTCCTGTATGGTCGATGCGCAAAGCAGGCACAATCACTACATCGATCAGGTGAACATCAGTGAATTTCTCTCCATTCGGCTCTAAAACTCTGCCATTTTCATTTAGAGATTTCTCCTCCCCGCCCCATTCAACCCACTCCAGATCGTTATTTTTGAGAGTTCTAGGGAGCAGGAGCCTCTTGCCGGCCCGAATTAGGTTTTCGTTGAGATCTTTTGTTTGCGGTTCAAATCCATAAGAAAGGTAGGAGGCGACGATGCTTGCACTCTGCAATTCACGCGCTTGCACAATATGAAGCCAACTCGCTGATGAGTAGGTTAATTCCCGATCTCGACGCAGTTGAGCACGAAGAGCCCGCTTTTGCATGGAGACTGACTCCATGAGGTGTACCTCCGTTCGAATTTGAGCGTAACGAAGTAAGGTTAATCCATGGATTCGCAAATATCTGTCAAAAAAATGTTGGCGGATTTACTAGCGATTTCACATCCACTAACCCCCTTTGACTTGCCCTTGTTAGATGCTCATGGGGCAACCTTGGCGGAAGACATTTACCTGGGTGACCAAGTCGTTCTACGTAAAGGTGTTCGAATTCGCTCTCCCCAAATCGGCCTCGCTGCTTCGTTGGGATTATCGAGACTTCCATCTCAACCTCATCCTCGAGTAGTTGTTATTTCGGCTGGCGATGATCTCGTTGAACCGGGCCAAGAGATTACTGAAAGCCAAGAATTTGAGACGAACTCATGGATGCTCGCAACAGCTGCTAAGGAGGCAGGTGCAGTCGCCTATCGAGTTCACACTATTCCTGAAAATCATGAGCAGTTGAAAGCGGTGATAGAAGACCAACTTGTCCGTGCTGACCTGATCGTTATCAGTGGTGAGGGCAACGATGGCTCCTTTGAACTCATACATTCGGTCTTGCAACAAATTGGGAACGTTGTGGTTGCGACCCCCAATCTCCATGGTAGTTCCATGCATAGTTTCGGCACGATCGGGGAAGATCTCATCCCCGTGATTACCCTTCCAGGTGACCCTATGAGTGCTTTTATCTCCTTCGAAATATTCATACGCCCCATGATCCGCACCATGCTCGGAGTCAAGAATGTATTTCGGGCGACCGTCGCCGCGCAGATCGAAGAAGATGTTGAGTCGCCTATCGGGGAGGCTTCCCTGATTCGAGCCCAGATTTCCTATTCGCAGTTAGGCGATAGGCGAGTGCAACCACTGTCAGCTCAAGAGAATTTGATAACTTTGGCAGAGGCAAGTGCCCTGATCACGGTTTCGGCAGATTCTCCAGGGTATCTAAAAGGAGAGATGGCTGAAATCATAATTCTGGACCGTACGGTTTAATACCATGCAGAGTTGGCCTTATTTCATCGTGGATCATGAAGTAACCCTCCAGCCACTTCGATATCAGGATAGAACTGCTTGGCAGCAGGTGCGCCGTATCAACTCCGAGTGGTTGGCTCCGTGGGAGGCTACTCGTCCTCCAGTCGATTCAGATGGCGCTCTTCCCAGTTTCTTCGAGATGGTTCGTTATTACAAAAAAGAGGGTAAGTCCCTACGCTCTCTCTCTTTTGCGATTTGGATATCCGAGAAAGGTTCTTCAAAACTGATCGGTCAAATCACTCTAGGTGGCTTGGTCTTCGGGGCTTACAGGGGAGGTCATATTGGGTATTGGATTGACCAGAGATACGCAAATCGCGGTTATGCAACTCGAGCGGTGCGGGCAGTGACAGATTTTGCATTTTCAGAATTAAAGTTGCACCGCATTGAAATAAATTTACGACCTGAGAATGAAGCTTCTAAAAGAGTGGCGGAGAAGAGCGGTTATTTATATGAAGGCCTTCGAACTCGCTACCTTCACATAGCCGGAGATTGGCGAGATCACCTTACTTTTGTGGCCGAGAATCCCCTTTAATTCTTTAATTTAATGAGAGACATAGCGCCTAAATCCCGACTTTTCGTCTGGTTCTGAATTAGTGTTTCATTCCATGGCTTCCGGACTCATATATCTGATTATTATCGGAATGTGGGTCGCATACTTTTTACCTCGTTGGATGCGTCAACATGAGACGCAATCTGGACGCGAAACCGAGCGATATAAAAGTGCGATGAAAATTGTGGCATCAACTCCAAATTTCCCTGATCATGTGGATCCCGAAATTAAAGAGAAGAGAATTCATGCCAGAAAGCTTGTGCTCTCTGTGCTTACAGCAATTTTGGTAGCGACTGGAGTGTCTATTGCTTTGGGATACATTCCAGCTGTTGGAATTTTGATACCAATTACTGCACTTGCTATTTATATTATTAACGTGCGCAGACAAGTAGTCTTGGCGCAAATTAAAAAACGTCGTTTGGCCGCCCTTGCTGCAATAACTGCAGCGCCAGTAAAAATGGATCCGACCGCGCGTATCGATCTTTCAAGGCGCGCGCGAAGCGTTAGTGAGCAAGTACTGGAGCAGTGGGTGCCGTTACAAGAAAGAGTCGAGAGTTCGGCAATAACTGTGATCGATAACAGTGATCAGCGCACCTGGTCACCGGTCGCAGTGCCGCGCCCAACATATGTAACAGCTCCTAAGGCAATCGTGCCTAAACGTACTATTGATCTGACAACACCCGGCAAGTGGAGTGCGGAACAAGAGAGGCAGAGCGCTCTTGAACTCCCCGCACGTGATGAGTTATTTGATCAAGAGTTGGCAGAGCAAGCAGCGCAGGCCAATTGGGCGGCAAACCAGTAAGAGGCAATTGACTTTCCGAGTATTAAATCCAACTCTGGAGCCACATGAGTGAACTCCAATGGCTATATGTGATCAGACGTCCAAGGTAGAGCGGCAAGAAGTAGAGAAAATTTAAGACGATTACACCGAGATATGCGTAACTCATATATCGACGTGACCTAGATACCTCGCCAGAATCATTTGGTTCTAAAAGTTTTGAGAGCACATAGACAATTATTAAAATAAGAAATGGTTCAAAGGCAATTGTGTAAAAATTAAAGACGGTTCGTTTCTGCCAATTAAACCAGGGGAGATAACCCGCTCCTAGACTTAGCAATAACAGTCCGCTCTGCCATTCTCTTCGGGAGACCCAGTAACCAAAGGTGATAGCAACCGCAAACACTCCTGACCACCAAAGAAGTGGAGTCCCTAGGGCCAGCACCTCCTGCGCGCAGGTCGATGCCCCACACCCTTTGGGAGCTTCGTAGTAAAAACTGGTCGGTCGACTCATGATCAGCCAACTCCACGGATTGGCTTGGTAGGGATGAGAAGTAGTTAAGGTCGTATGAAATTGCCACATCTCAGCGTGATAATGCCAGAGAGAGCGAAGTGGTTTTGGAATGAAACTATAGAAACCGTGCGGTTGAGAATCAGCCCAATTTCGATCGTAACCTGAGGTATTAATAAACCAACCAATCCAACTCCATATATAAATCATTATTGGAATCACTAAATATTGCGTAATTCTCGTAATTAATTTCTCACGAATAGTCCTAACAAAGGACTTCTCCACCTCCAAGGCTCGGTTGTGTCGATAATCGACATAGAGTACGAACGCCAGATAGGCGATGAGGTAGTACACCCCACTCCACTTTGTGGCAGTCGCGAGTCCGAGTGAAATCCCGGCGGCGAAATGTTGACTTCGCAATAGAAAGAGAAAACCGAGCACAGTAAAGAACATTAAGAAGACATCAAGCAACGCCGTTCTAGACATCACCAAGTTCAGACCATCTGCGCTCATAAGAATTCCCGAGCTCAAGGCGAGGAAATAATTATTAAATAAACGTTTTGCGATATAGAAAACCATCACGATTGCGGCTGTCCCAACAAGCGCCGAACTAATGCGCCAACCAAATTCGTGATATCCAAAGATTTTGATTCCCGCAGCAATCATCCACTTTCCTACTGGTGGATGAACAATAAATTCTGCTGAGCCGCTCTTCGGATCTAGTTCAACTCCATGATGGAGCAAAGAGTTAGCATTTTGGGCGTAGTAGACCTCATCAAAGATAAATCCTTTGGGGTAGCCCAAGTGCCAAATCCGAAAAATAAGAGCAGTTATTGCCAGCCCCAGAACCGTAAGTCGATCTCTGGTAAGCCTTGTCATGGGCTCAAGCTCTGTCGTGAGCCCGCTTTTGAGCTCGGTCATGACCTAAGTGTAAAGCCTGTCAGAATTGGCTCATGCTGATTCTCGCCTGTGGACCACTTGGCAATGTCGCAGATACCTCCATGCGTCTTCGAGAGGCGCTAGAGCGAGTACCTTTTATCGCAGCGGAGGACTCGCGCAAACTCAGTCGCTTAACAAGTGATCTCGGGGTGAGATATACGGGCAAGGTCATATCTTACTTCGAGGGCAACGAGCTACAGCGAATTGATCAACTCACAGAAATTCTTCTGACCGGTGCAGACCTTCTTCTCATCACAGACGCCGGAGCCCCAGGTGTTAGCGATCCAGGTTATCGACTCATTAGAGCTGCCTTGGATAATCACATCCCAATTCAAGTCCTGCCTGGACCAAGTGCAGTAGTTACTGCGCTCCTTCTTTCCGGCTTCTCCACTGATCGATTTTGTTTTGAGGGTTTTTCCCCTAGAACATCTGGAACCCGTCAGAGTTGGTATAAAAAATTGGCCACCGAGGAGCGCACCATTATTTTCTTTGAAGCGCCGCATCGATTGGCGGAATCACTTGTGGATGCCATGAGCAATGTGGGTGGAGAGCGCCGAATTGCAATCTGTCGCGAGATGACGAAGACCTACGAGGAGACCGTCCGTGGAACTATCGCGGAACTCGTTGAGTGGAGTTCGCAACGTGAAATTTTGGGGGAGATCACAGTTGTTCTTGAAGGTTTTGATGTCTCAAGTCAAGTTCACAGCAATAGCGAATTAGTTGAGCGCGTACGTGCCAGAGAAGAAGCGGGAGAGCAACGCAAAGAAGCGATTGCGGCAATCGCCAAAGAACTCAATCTCCCAAAGCGCGTTGTATTTGATGCCCTGGTCGGTAATAAAGCTGTAGAAAGATAAGATTGCCCAATGAGCGCCGTAATAAAATCCTTTTATCTCACGACGCCTATTTATTATGTGAACGACGCACCTCATATCGGACATGCCTATACAACGGTAGCGGGCGATGTTCTCACTCGCTGGCATCGCCAAAAAGGTGAATCGGTTTGGTTTTTAACGGGAACTGATGAGCATGGTCAAAAGGTTTTGAATACCGCCAATCAAAATGGCGTATCACCTCAGGAGTGGTGTGATCGCTTGGTTCAAAACGCCTGGAAGCCGAATTGGGAAAAACTCAACATTGCTTACGATGATTTCATTCGAACCACCGAGCCTAGACACATGGAACGCGTTCAACGCTTTCTCACCGAATTGAAAGATGCAGGTCACATCTATTCTGGCAAATACGAGGGTCAATATTGCATCGGCTGTGAAGAATTTAAATTGCCAGGTGACTTAGACGACGGTAGGTGTAAGGTTCACGGAACCGTCGCGGAAACAGTGAGCGAAGAGAACTGGTTCTTTCGTTTAAGCGCATTTGTTCCGCAATTATTACAACACTACAAGGATCATCCGGAGGCGTGCGAGCCAGAGAGCGCCCGCAATGAAGTTATCGCATTCCTCGCAGGCGGTGTACAGGATCTTTCGATCTCGCGCTCTACCTTTGATTGGGGGATTCCCGTCTCATGGGATACCAAGCAAGTAATTTATGTCTGGTTTGACGCCTTACTTAATTATGCAACTGCGGTTGGATTGGGCGATCCCACGGATTCAGAGGGTGGAAAGAAATTTACAGAGGTATGGCCGGCGGATGTGCATCTAGTAGGTAAAGATATTTTGCGTTTCCACGCTGTGATTTGGCCAGCGATGTTAATAGCGGCGCAACTACCACTTCCAAAGAAAGTTTTTGCACATGGTTGGCTGCTCGTTGGTGGTGAGAAGATGAGTAAATCAAAACTCACCGGAATAGCGCCTTCTGATATTACCGATCACTTCGGAGTAGATGCATTCAGATATTACTTTTTGCGTGCAATTCCGTTTGGAAGTGATGGTTCTTTTTCTTGGGAAGATATGTCAGCACGGTATACCTCTGAATTAGCCAATGATTTTGGCAACCTTGCTTCTCGGCTCATCGCAATGATTGAGAAATACTGTGATGGAGTAATCCCTCAACCTGCCACTGATCAAGGATTGAAAGATGCCCTTGAAATAGCCGCGAACAATGCGGATCTAGCCATCTGTGCCTTGGATTTTCAAGGGGGAATAAACGCGATCATGGATTTTTGTAAGCGTGTGAATGGTTATGTTACCGAGAAGGCTCCATGGGTTTTGGCTAAGGATCCAGCAAATGTTATTGAACTTAACGAGGTCTTGTATAACACTGCCGATTCAATTCGAGCGCTGGCGGTGCTCTTGCACCCCTTCATGCCTGCGACTACTCAAACTCTCTGGGAGAGTATAGGCGCTCAAGAAACTTTGGGTGCTATCACAGATCAGAAAATTGCTGATGTTTCTCGTTGGGGTTTACTGCCCATGGGTTCTAGAGTTACGAAGGGCGCGGTTCTCTTTCCACGGCTCGAAGAAAAAGCGGTTTAATGTCTGATCGACACTCTCTCAAAGAGCCTAGACCCAACGCTCCAGCTCCCTTACCTCTTGATCGACCTTGCATTGATGTGCATGCCCATCTCGAGTTGGTAACGAGTAGCGAACCCGATTCACCAGAGGTTAAAAATTTACTTGATGCGGCAAAGATTGCCGGAATCGATCGAGTGGTACAGGTGGGATATTCCGCGGAACAATCACAGTGGAGTGTTGATTGTGCGGAGGCTTTTAAAGGTACGGTCCTAGCTGCTGTTGCCCTCCACCCGAATGAAGCTCCAGTTGTTCTCGATCTTGAAAGAGATCTTTCAGTGATTGCAGATTTAGCTCGACACCCTAGAGTTCGGGCAATCGGTGAGACAGGGCTAGATTTTTATCGGACCGAACCTCATTTGCGCGATCGCCAGATCTACTCATTCACTCGTCATATTGCCTTGGCTAAAGAGGTTGATAAGGCGCTAGTTATTCATGATCGCAACGCCCATCGTGCGGTGCTCGACACATTACTGAAAGTTGGCGCTCCAACGAAAACCATTTTTCACTGCTACTCGGGTGATGCTGAGATGGCTCGCGAGTGCATCGATGCCGGTTACATCCTCTCCTTTGCCGGAACGGTAACCTTTAAGAACGCCCCGGAGTTACGTGAGGCGCTAAAATTAGTACCGGTAGAGCAACTTCTCGTCGAGACAGATTCACCATTTTTAGCTCCTATGCCACACCGAGGGACACTTAATACTCCCGCGCAAATTGCTAACATCATTCGATTTATCGCTGATATTCGTGATGAAAGTGTAGATTACTTATGCGACCGAGTCACCGAGAATGCGCTTCGCCTCTTTGGAAGTTTTGAATAAATGGGGACCTTGTTAGGCGCGAGTGAGATTCGAGAGATTGCTGCGCGTATAGGTGTAAACCCAACGAAGAAACTTGGACAGAATTTTGTCATCGATGCAAACACCTGCAGACGAATCGTGAAAATAGCGGGAGTTGAGAGTTATGACATCGCTCTCGAAATTGGTCCTGGACTAGGTTCCTTAACACTTGCACTCCTTGAAATATGTGATGCAGTTGTGGCGATTGAAATAGATTCACGCTTGGCGCAAGAGTTACCAGTCACTGTGCAATCTCATGGTTTCGAACCAGAGAAACTCATTGTGCTAAACGAGGATGCTCTTACGACAGATTCCATTCCACTAGCTCCCACCGTTCTGGTTGCAAACTTGCCTTACAACATTTCAGTGCCAGTTCTGCTTGGGGTCTTGGAGAAATTTCCGACGATTCGCTCTGGAGTAGTGATGGTTCAAAGTGAGGTAGCTGACCGTTTGGTGGCAAGGCCGGGAAGTAAAAATTATGGATCGCCTTCTGTGAAGGCGAGTTGGTGGGCTGATTTAAATCCGGCTGGGAATGTAGCCCGACAGGTCTTTTGGCCAATTCCAAATGTTGATTCTTCACTCGTTCGATTCGTTCGTCATGACCCTGCGGGTAGTGAAGCGCAACGTTTCCTTACCTTCAAGGTCATCGATGCTGCCTTTGCACAGAGGCGCAAGATGTTGCGCAGTGCACTCTCTCAACTCTTCGTGGGCGACGCCGAGAACAAAGTATTAAATGCTGGAGTCGATCCCACGGTTCGCGGTGAAACTCTTCTACTCAGCGACTTTATATCGATTGCGAATACGCTAAAGGTATGAGGCGAAATGGCGTTGTTGTGCGGGTTCCAGGAAAGGTGAACCTGCAGCTCTCAGTTGGCCCTTTGGAAGCTGATGGATTTCACGAAGTCACAACCGTCTTTCAAGCAATCTCCGTTTTTGATGATGTCACTATTAAGTTCGCCGACATTGGATCAGGGATCAACCTGACTGTGTCAGGTCCTACCGCTCACGGAGTCCCAACAGATTCAACGAACCTTGCCTATAGAGCAGCTCAACTGATGATTGATAAGCATGATCTCGACTCTGATATCTCAATCCACATCAAGAAGGAGATTCCCGTTGCCGGCGGGATGGCGGGTGGTAGCGCAGATGCTGCCGCGGTAATCGTGGCATGTGATGCACTCTTTGAAATGGGCTTATCTCGAGATGGCATGGAGAAGATCGGCGCCGAACTTGGAAGCGATGTCCCCTTTGCTATTACAGGTGGCATTGCTATCGGCCGTGGCCATGGAGATCAGATCACACCTGTCTTGGCTCGAGGTAGTTACAACTGGGTGCTTGCCATGTCCCAGCAGGGTTTATCAACTCAATCGGTCTACAACGAATGTGACCGACTTCGAAGCGGCCTTGATATTGCCCGGCCCCAAGTAGGTGACCAGATCCTCCAAGCCTTGCGGGCTGGTGATGCCACCTTGCTCGGCAAATCGCTCTCGAATGACTTGCAGTCAGCCGCTTGCTCCCTTCGACCTGCTCTGCGGTTAGTTTTAGATGTTGGCATCGAATATGGTGCTCTTGGAGCTTTGGTTTCAGGCAGTGGTCCGACAGTGGCCTTTCTAGTCCAAGATGAAGAGCGAGCACTTGATCTCACCGTCGCTTTGAGTGCCAGCGGGGTTGTAACAGGGGTAATAAGAGCGAATGGACCAACTCATGGTGCGCGGGTGATTGAGGCTTTCTAAATGCGTATTTGTGGGTAAGGCGCTTATAAGGGACAATTCAGGTTCCGCCATTGTGTAGTGGCTAGCACATGGGCCTTTGAAGCCCAGGGTCCAGGATCGATACCTGGTGGCGGAGC
>JAYTQV010000089.1:0-17211 GCA_043746515.1 Actinomycetes bacterium
GCTCTTCCAATCGAAGATCTTGATCTCACCGTACGCTCATATAATTGCCTCAAGCGCGAGGGTATTCATACCGTCGGTGAGCTTGTTGGCCGTTCAGAGGCAGATCTCCTCGACATCCGTAACTTCGGTTCTAAGTCGATCGATGAGGTGAAGGCAAAACTTCACAGCATGGGTCTGCAACTCAAGGACAGCCCAATCGGATTTGATCCAACACAACACCACAACTACGGAACTGAAGTCGACGAAGAGCTCGTCGAGTCAGAGCAGCTCTAGGAGAACGCCATGCCAACACCAAGTAGAGGACCTCGTCTCGGAAGCGGTCCAGCACACGAGAAATTGTTGCTAGGCACACTCGCAGAGCAACTCTTTGAACACGGCAAGATCAAGACTACTGAGGCTAAGGCCAAGCGCCTTCGTCCATTGGCTGAAAAGTTAATCACTGCTGCTAAAGAGGGCGACCTAGCTGCTCGTCGTCGCGTCATGGAGACAATTCAGAACAAGAGCGTTGTTCATACTCTCTTCACTGAGATTGCTCCACGTTTCGCGGCGCGCCCAGGCGGTTACACCCGTATTACAAAAGTTGGACCACGAAACGGTGACAATGCCCCAATGGCAGTCATCGAACTTGTCAACGACTAATTAGCGGATTCTCGTGATTGAACCCGCTCTCAACCCTGAGAGCGGGTTTCCTCGTTTACGGATCGATCTAGCGTATGACGGAACCAACTATGCGGGATGGGCCAAGCAACCAGATCAAAAAACTCTCCAGGGAGCGGTGGAAGAAGCGCTGAGAAAATTAGTGCGAACTTCCGTCTCCACGATTGTGGCTGGACGCACGGATGCAGGCGTCCATGCAACTGCGCAGGTCTTACATGTCGATATTCCCGCAGATATCGAGTTTTCGCGCTATCGACCTTGCGAAGATTTATGGGATTTTGAGAACTTCAAATTTCGACTCAACCAGATGCTCGAGGAAGATATTCGCATCTTGAAAGTCGAGTTAGCTCCAACAAATTTTGATGCCAGATATTCCGCGATAGCCCGTCACTATCGATACAAGCTCTTGGACGGCAATCAAGATTTGCCCCCACTTAAACGAATCGATGTTGCAACGTGGTTCAGACCCCTTGATGTGGAGCTAATGAACCGGGGGAGCGCGCCGCTCCTTGGGAAGCACGATTTTGCGACCTTTTGCCGTTACCGCCAAGGGGCCACGACCCTGCGAACTTTGTTGGAATTCACATGGAGCCGCAATCAAGAAGGATGTGTGATCTGCGAGATTGCGGCGGATGGTTTTGGGTGGAATATGGTTCGCAATTTGGTGGGGGCGGCGGTCTGTGTCGGGGAGGGTCGATTCCCTGTGGAATGGATGGAAGAGATTTTGTTGGCTTCCGAGCGTGTGTCAGACTCGTATGTCTTCCCCGCCCGCGGACTCACGCTAGTAGCGGTGGATTATCCAACCGCCCAGGAGTTAGCCAATATCACTGCTTTTGACCCCAGGACCGCACCCTCATTTTGACCGTGTGGGGTTCGGGAAGGTAACCTGCTCCTCTGGGCTGAAAAGAACCCTCGTCATTAGTTAGCACCATTTGTCAAGACTAGAAAGAGAGAGACCTCGTGCGCACCTTTACACCGAAAGCTGGTGATGTCACCCGCAAGTGGCATGTCATCGATGCTGAAGGAGTTGTCCTTGGTCGCCTTGCTAGCCATGCAGCCGTCCTTCTTCGCGGTAAGCATAAAACCACCTTTGCTCCACATATCGACATGGGCGATTTCGTTATCGTGATCAATGCCGAGAAGGTAGTTCTTACCGGGCAGAAAGTCGGCAAGAAATTTGCTCATCACCACTCGGGATATCCAGGTGGTATGACTTCTATCGTCTATGCAGATCTGATCAACCAAGATCCAACGCGCGTAATTGAAAAGGCGATTTTAGGAATGATTCCAAAGAACAAGCTAGGTCGTTCAGTAGGGACAAAACTCAAGGTTTATGCGGGTTCAGAACATCCACATGCAGCACAAAACCCAGCACCATATGTATTTACTCAAGTTTCTCAAATCGTGAAGAAGTAGGGGATAGACATGTCAGATTTCGATCCAGCACTCGATACGCTTGATAACGATGAAGAAGTGCTTACCTCCTACACATCTTCAACTCCTGCTGCTTCAACTAATCGTCCCGCAATCAAAGCACCAGGCGGTGGAACAGGTCGTCGTAAAGAGGCAGTTGCACGCGTGCGTTTAACTCCGGGTTCTGGAAAGTGGATTGTTAACGGCAAGGCGCTTGATGTGTATTTTCCAAACAAGGTGCATCAGCAACTTGTCTCTGAGCCATTTCGTACCGTTGGTGCCGCGAATCAATATGACGTAGTTGCACGCATCAACGGTGGAGGCACCTCCGGACAGGCTGGAGCACTTCGATTGGGTGTCGCGCGTGCTTTAAATGAGATTGATCGCGATGCAAATCGGCCAGCACTTAAAAAAGCTGGCTTCCTCACTCGCGACCCTCGTGTAATTGAGCGTAAGAAATACGGACTAAAGAAGGCTCGTAAGCGTTCTCAATACAGCAAGCGTTAATTATTTAATATCTCGATTACACGAACATACGATTGCATAATTAAATGGCGCTCTTTGGCACCGATGGTGTTCGAGGACTGGCCAATGGATTCCTTACAGCGGAATTAGCGGTCGACCTCAGCATCGCTGCTGCTCATATCCTTGGCGAACTCGGCGCCTTTGAAGGGCACCGTCCACGCGCAATCGTCGGGCAAGATTCACGTGCATCAGGAGACTTCTTAGAGGCGGCTGTCGTCGCAGGACTCGCAAGTGCTGGTGTCGATGTCTATCGTGTGGGTATTCTGCCAACGCCCGCTATTGCACACTTAGTTGCAGAGAGCGGCGCGGATCTAGGTGTCATGATCAGTGCGTCGCACAATCCGATGCCCGACAATGGAATTAAGTTCTTCGCCAAAGGCGGGGGAAAGCTTGATGACGCGCTAGAAGCTGCAGTTGAGGCTCACATGGGCGAGGCGTGGGAACGTCCAACGGGACGCAAAGTAGGACGTGTCATTAATGATGACTCGGCGAGTGAGCGATATATATTTCATTTGCTGAATTCGTTGACCATAAATTTGAATGGAATCAAAGTCGTCGTTGACTGCGCAAACGGTGCCTCATCTCGAGTTGCTCCAAGAACGTACTCCAGAGCTGGTGCGCAGGTCATAGCAATTTCGTGTGAGCCAAATGGTTGGAACATCAATGAGAAATGTGGCTCTACCTATTTAGAGAATTTGAAGGCAAAAGTGTTAGAGGTTGGTGCGGACTTAGGCATCGCACATGATGGGGATGCCGACCGTTGTCTTGCTATTGATGCAAACGGTGATGAAGTCGACGGAGATTTCATTATGGCAATCTTGGCGGCAGATTGGCAGAGCCGGGGTCTGCTTCGAAATGAAACCATCGTTGGTACCGTGATGAGTAACTTAGGATTTGTGAAGGCAATGGAGTCACTCGACATTAACGTAGAGACCACACAGGTGGGAGATCGTTATGTTCTCGAGAAGATGTTGGCCGATGATCACGTTTTAGGTGGGGAGCAGTCGGGCCACATTATTATGCGCCACTATGCGCTTACTGGCGATGGTCTACTCACGGCCTTGCACCTGATGCAAGCGATTAAGAGCAGCGGTAAAACGTTGGCGGAGTTGGCACTTGTGATGCAGCGCTTCCCTCAAGTATTGATCAACGTGAGAGATGTATTGAAAGAGAAGTTGCCAATATCGACCTCCTTGCACAATCAGATTGAATTGCAACAAGAGAGATTGGGTTCTAGCGGTCGAATTTTGGTTCGGGCTTCTGGCACCGAACCTCTCGTTCGAGTGATGGTTGAAGCGCAGAGCGCTGAAGTCGCAAGGGAGATAGCGGAAGATTTGGCAGCCCTAGTAAGATCTGAACTCTCGTAATTACTCTCAAGAGGAGCAACCTTCATGTGCGGCATTGTCGGATACACCGGTAAGGCTTTGGCACTCGCTCCAGTACTTGAGGGACTTCGTCGACTTGAATACCGCGGATACGACTCTGCAGGGATCGCACTTGTCGTTTCTAAGGGTGCACCTTTATGGGTCGAAAAACGTGCAGGAAAACTTTCAAATCTTGAATCCACTCTCGGTGCTAGCAACCCTGATGCACACTCCGGTATTGGCCACACTCGGTGGGCGACACATGGTGGTCCCACAGACCTTAACGCCCATCCTCACTTAGATAACGAGGGCAAGCTCGCGATTATTCACAATGGAATAATCGAAAATTATGTGGAGTTAAGAGAACTTCTTGAGTCTCGGGGCCACACATTCCTATCCGAAACTGATTCCGAGTCAGTCGTGCACCTTCTTAGCGATGCTCGAAAAACCCATCAAGGTGATTTAGCGGCGGCGATGAGTGAAGTCTGCTCACAATTGCGTGGCTCCTTTACCCTTCTCGCTATTCACGCCGATGAACCTGGTCGAATCGTAGGTGCCCGTCGTAACTCTCCTCTCGTCGTTGGGGTAGGAGATGGTGAAAATTTCTTGGCATCTGATGTTGCAGCGTTTATCTCACACACTAAACGTGCTCTGGAATTAGGGCAGGATGAAGTCGTTGATATAACTGCGAACTCGATCACTGTTACAAACTTAGCCGGTGAAGTTTTGATCCCGCGCGAGTACGAGATCTCTTGGGATGCATCAGCTGCCGAGCGTGGAGGATTTCCACACTTCATGCTCAAAGAAATTTACGAGCAACCTAAGGCAATTGCCGACACATTGATCGGTCGCACTTCTGGATTAGGCGCGGAGATAATCGGTGGGATCAATTTAGAGGGGATCTCCAAAGTTGTGATTATCGCGTGTGGTACTGCTTACCATGCTGGTTTAGTGGGGAAATATGCGATTGAAAATTGGGCCAAAGTTCAAGTTGAGGTGGAACTTGCTTCCGAGTATCGCTATCGAGAACCGGCTGTAGATTCAACGACTTTAGTAATCCCTATCTCTCAATCCGGAGAGACCATGGATACGTTGATGGCTCTTCGTTATGCTAAAACTCACGGCGCTCGCGTCTTCTCAGTATGTAATACCAATGGCTCAACAATTCCACGTGAATCCGATGCCGTTCTTTATACCTATGCGGGTCCCGAAATTGCGGTTGCATCCACCAAAGCTTTTGCAACGCAATTGATCGCCATGTATTTAATTGCTCTGCACTTGGGAAGAGTTCGAGGCACCATCACGGAGGATTTTTATGCGGAACTGGGGGCTGAAATTGCAGACCTTCCGGGCAAGGTTGAACAGGTTCTAGAGACTGTCGAGCCCTTGCGTGCCCTGACACGCGAATTTAGAAATTCTACATCCGTGCTCTTTCTCGGGCGGCACGTCGGATTTCCTACCGCGCTAGAAGGGGCCCTAAAACTAAAAGAATTGGCATACATGCATGCCGAAGGTTTTGCTGGTGGCGAGTTAAAACATGGACCAATCGCATTGATCGAAAGCGGAACGCCGGTTATCGCCATCATGCCTACTAGCCGTGCTGCCCTTTTCGAGAAAATGGCCAGTAATGTACAAGAGGTCAAAGCGCGCGGCGCGGTTGTAATTGCGATTGGAGATAGTGATTTAGCTAGCGCCACACACAATATTAGAATCCCGACCTCGCATGACTTCCTACAGCCTGTTCTTGCTGTCGTACCACTTCAAGTTATTGCCTACGAGATGGCTGTTGCACGTGGGAATGATGTGGATCAACCACGCAATTTGGCAAAGTCGGTCACCGTCGAATGAGTGGGGGCTCGCTGGAAGTTTATCGCCGGCAAGAGCGAAATCGAGCAATCAAAGTTTCATTAATATTTTTTTTCGCATTTTTGATAGTTACAGAGCAAATACTCACTAAGAGTTATTTGTACAACTTAGATCATAAAATTAAAACTATTAAGCATCACACCTTTCGTGGGAACTCAAGTCACTTTTTGCTAGCACTAGATGATTTGGGATTACGCAGTCTTACGGCTACTTGTCTACTTGTTACTGCAGTGCTTCTTGCCTACCGCTATAAATCGTGGCGTCCGATTAATCTATCTTTAGCAGCACTGATTCTTCTCAATGGAGTTGTTGGTGTAGCAAAAGTTGTATTTGGACGAACGAAACCCAGGTTAAATATTGATATCTACCATAGTGGGATAGTGGGTTCATACCCGAGCGGACACTCATCTAATGCGCTGCTTACTTGGGGAATGTTGGCCTACCTGATATATCGTTATACAAAATTTGGGGCTTCCCGATTGCCTTTTCTCATCTCTTCGGTTGCAATCGTTACAGTGTTGGTGTGTATGGTTTCGTTGCTTCGAAATACACATTGGCTGAGCGATTTGGTCGGAGGCGCATTTCTAGGTGGATCGATCTTGGTCTTTTTGATCGCAGCAGACCGGGCTTGGCCCTCTGATAAGCAGCCATCGTGATTCAAGGAGTGGGTATCGATGTCGTTGATATTGCGCGATTTCAAGAATCTTTAGATCGAACGCCTGCGCTGAAGTCTCGACTATTTACGGAACGAGAATCGATTCAGAAAATCTCTTCCTTGGCGGCAAGATTTGCTGCAAAAGAGGCGCTGGTCAAAGCGCTTGATGCTCGAGATATCTTCACTTGGCACGATGCCGAAGTAGTGAATTCTTCAACCGGTAAGCCTGAATTTTTATTTGCAGGAGAGTTAGCTTTGATGATGGTAGGAGCGCAGGTACATTTGACTCTTTCGCATGATGCTGGAATTGCATCGGCCATGGTCGTTATCGAGAGAAATTAGTATGCGCGCTTTCGTTCGCGTTGATCTTGAGGCGATTCGCCACAATATTGGGGAGGCTCGATCACGCTCTAACGCTGCAATATTGGCAGTAGTCAAGGCTGATGCATATGGCCATGGATTAATTCCGGTTGCCACCACCGCAATAGATTCGGGAGCTAGTTGGCTCGGAACTGCACTACTGGAGGAGGCGCTAGCGCTTCGTGATGCCGGTATTAAAGTCCCAATAATTTCTTGGTTAACTCCACCTGGTGAAGATTTTGAAAGCGCGCTAAAAAATGAAATCGACCTATCAGTTTCCTCCATTGGTTTACTCCAAGAGATCCTCGAGGTAGGGCAACGTCTCGGAATTAAGCCTCGCATTCATTTCGAGATTGACACAGGTATGCATCGAGGTGGAGTCCTTAATGGATGGAGCGAGTTTTTAGAATTTGCTGTTTTGCGTCAATCTGATTATTTATTGATTGGTTTCTGGTCTCACTTTGCTAGCGCTGATGATCCTCTAAATGTTTACAATGAATTTCAGGAGAAGGAATTTTCGCAGAAGCTTAGTGAATTGCGACGCGCAGGACTTGAGCCAGAGATTGTTCACTTATCAAATTCAGCCGCGATACTCACCAGGCCATCAGCACACCATGAAATGACGCGACTTGGAATTGCAATGTATGGCTTGAGCCCAGATGTCCAGATCATGGGACCTTCCTCTGGTTTGAATTTAAGATCGGCGATGACGATAAGTGCCAAGATTCATTTAATTAAAAGTGCTAAGGCGGGCGATGCGATCGGTTATGGTGGAACTGAGGTACTTAAAAGTGATACAAAACTTGGTGTCATTGTTATGGGATATGCAGATGGGCTTCCTAGAAGGAGCAATAACAGTGCGGGGGTTTATGTCGATAGCCGCAGGGCGCCGTTGATTGGACGAATTTCCATGGATCAATGTGTTGTGGATCTAGGTCCAGATTCGAAGGCACAAGCAGGAGATTATGTCACCGTGATGGGTGGAGATGGTTATTCCATTGATGAGTGGGCCGCAGCTTCGGGAACAATTAATTATGAAATAGTCACTCGAATTGCTTCGAGGGTACCTAGGGTTTATTGAGATATGACAAATAAATTAGTGGCGGTTTGCTCACCTATCGAGATGGAGCGATTAGGTTTTCACATTGGTAACCAACTTTACGCAGGAGATGTTATCTCTCTCAATGGGGAACTCGGGGCAGGTAAGACGGCATTGACGCGTGGAATTGGGTTAGCACTTGGAATAGAAAATGTCACCTCACCAACATTTCTGATTTCAAAAATTCATCCTGGTACAACTCCATTAATTCACGTTGATGCCTATCGGCTAATCGATCAAGATTTAGCCGCAATTGATGACCTTGATTTAGAATCGAGAACTCCTCTTTCAGTAACGGTTATAGAGTGGGGAAGAGGGTTTGCGGAACGAATAAGTGAGAAAGTAATTGAGATAAATATTGACTTTGGTTTTGGCCCAGATGATCGCAACGTAGAGATTAACGGGTTGGATAGATGAACAACGTTCTGGTAATCGATACGTCGACCGATCGAAGCACAGCAGGGTTAGTGATGAATGGAGTTGTGATTGCTGAATTTTTTCACGATGATCCGCTGGCACACGGGGAGGTCCTGCCCAAACTTGTCGCACAAGTCTTGGAAAGTGTGCCGTGGGGAGTGAGCATAGACCAAGTGGCGATTGCTATGGGTCCAGGTCCATTTACCGGCCTTCGGGTTGGAATAGCATTTGGAGAAGCGTTCGCACTGGCGCGGAACATTCTGTGGATCGGGGTCTCATCTCTGGCTGCCATGGCGAGCGTCGTAGCAGATGATGAGTTTGTCGTAGCTATAGACGCTCGAAGAAGAGAATTTTTCTGCGAGCACTATCTACATGGCAACCTCCATACTCCTGCCCGTACTTTACAACGTGAAGATTTTGAGCAGATCCAGATTCCGAAGTATTTAGAACCTCCCACCGTTTTAGCACTTGCGACGCTTTCTTTGACGTTACGGTCGATCTCCGAACCAATATATATTCGAAAACCTGATGCTCACCCCGCGCCCAAGGGAGTGAAATTTCGACCGTGGACTCAGATCGATTTGGTTGATGTTTATGCACTCGAGCGGAGGGTCTATCTAGAAGATCCGTGGAGCATGGAGCAAATTAAAGAGGAGTTTGCCGGCACTGCGCGGCAATATTTGGTGGCTGAGTTCGAGGCAAAGGTGATTGGTTATGCAGGAATTTTGCTGGCAGGTGAGGTCACAGATATTTTGACCTTGACTGTCGCTCCAGAATTTAGACGTCGCGGGATTGCACGTGAGTTTTTAAAGCGAATGGTGGACTGGTCTCGAAATAAAAAGGTTGTGGCAATCATGCTGGAGATGCGAGTTGATAATTTTGAGGCGCAACCACTGTATGTCGCTAACGGATTTCGCAAAATTTCGTATCGCAAAGACTATTACGGCCCTGGAGTTGATGCAGTAGTCATGCGCAAGGAGTTAGGTTCATGACCAGCCAGCCGTTGGTGCTTGGTATTGAGACATCCTGCGATGAGACAGCCGTTGGCATAGTTCGTGGACGCACCCTGCTTGCAAACATAATTGCGTCGAGCGTCGAAGAGCACGCTAGGTTTGGGGGAGTAGTTCCTGAGATCGCTAGTCGTGCTCATGTAGAAGCGATGCCCTCTGTCCTCAAATTGGCTCTTGATACCGCCCGAGTGCGCCTCCAGGACTTGGATGCAATCGGCGTGACCGCTGGTCCTGGATTAATTGGTGCATTATTAGTGGGAACTAGCGCGGCACATGGGTTAGCGCTGGCACTGGAGAAACCGCTGTATGGGGTCAATCACCTCTTTTCGCACTTGGCTGTCGATGCGCTAGATGAAAGCTATGAACTACGACCTGCCATCGGATTGTTGGTGAGTGGCGGTCATAGTTCGATACTTCTCGTCGAGGATATGGCTAGCGGGGTAAAAGTTTTAGGTGAGACAATCGATGATGCCGCAGGTGAAGCCTTCGATAAAATTGCCCGTCTCCTAAACTTGGATTTTCCGGGCGGACCTGCAATCGATGCCTTAGCTCGAGAAGGTGATAGAGCGGCCATCGATTTCCCGAGAGGACTTACGGATGATGGATACAACTTCTCCTTCAGTGGACTCAAAACTGCTGTGAGTAGATACGTGAAAGCCACGCCTCTCGCTCACCGTGCTGATATTGCAGCGAGTTTTCAGGAGGCGGTAGTTGATGTTCTCCTCTCCAAGGCGATCCGAGCCTGCACCGATAATGCAATGGAAACACTAATCTTGGCCGGAGGCGTAGCGGCAAACTCTAGGCTTCGGGCGGAGGCAAAGCGCCGCTGCCTCGAGGCGAGGATTGAGTTACGGACACCTCCGATACACCTCTGTACAGATAATGGCGCCATGGTGGCTGCTATGACCTCTTTGGCGGTCAGCGCTGGCGTTCCCCCAAGCACCATCGGCTTTTCTACACTTTCAACGGTTCGCCTCGATCAACCCACCTGGTCATAGCGCTCAAGTGGAAGGCTGCTCTCCCTTTCGCTAGAGTTCGGTTAGCACTCGCCCTAGGTGAGTGATAACGACCTTACGGATTACCTAAAAGGCTATTGAACAAAATTAAAGGGAGATAAAAGACATGGCAAAGATGATCGCCTTCAACGAAGAGGCACGCCGCGGTTTGGAGCGAGGAATGAATACGCTCGCCGACGCCGTCAAAGTAACCCTTGGACCTCGCGGTCGCAATGTAGTTCTTGAGAAGAAGTGGGGAGCTCCAACTATCACTAACGATGGTGTCTCCATTGCTAAAGAGATTGACCTCGATGATCCTTGGGAAAAAATTGGCGCAGAGTTAGTTAAAGAAGTTGCGAAGAAGACGGATGATGTTGCTGGAGATGGAACAACCACTGCAACTGTTTTAGCGCAGGCACTGGTACGCGAAGGACTTCGTAACGTAGCTGCTGGCGCTAATCCAATGGCTCTCAAGCGTGGAATTGAAAAGGCTGTGGAAGCGATCTCGGCAGAACTTAGCAAGATGGCTAAGAACGTTGATACTAAAGAGCAGATTGCAGCTACTGCATCCATCTCCGCTGCCGACACCACAATCGGGGAGATGATCGCAGAGGCGATGGATAAGGTTGGTAAGGAAGGTGTTATAACAGTTGAGGAGAGCAATACCTTTGGGCTTGAACTCGAGCTCACAGAAGGAATGCGATTTGATAAGGGTTATATCTCGCCTTACTTCACCACTGATTCTGATCGCATGGAGGCAGTTCTCGAAGATCCGTACATTTTGATTGCTAACTCCAAGATTTCCAATATTAAAGATCTACTTCCAATCCTCGAAAAAGTTATGCAATCCGGTAAGCCGCTCTTGATTTTGGCTGAAGATGTTGAGGGTGAAGCACTTGCGACACTCGTGGTTAACAAGATTCGCGGAACTTTCCGATCTGCTGCGGTTAAGGCACCAGGATTTGGCGATCGCCGTAAAGCAATGTTGCAAGATATTGCGATTCTTACGGGTGGAACTGTGATTTCAGAAGAAGTTGGTCTGAAATTAGAAGCCGCAACGATTGATCTACTCGGACGCGCTCGCAAAGTTGTGATTGCTAAAGAGGAGACCACGATTGTTGAAGGAACAGGTAATGAAGATCAGATTAAAGGACGCGTCAATCAGATTCGAGCTGAAATCGAGAAGAGCGATTCAGATTACGATCGTGAGAAGTTGCAAGAGCGTTTGGCAAAGCTAGCTGGTGGCGTAGCAGTCATTAAGGCTGGGGCAGCGACTGAAGTAGAGCTCAAAGAGCGCAAGCATCGCATTGAAGATGCAGTGCGCAACGCAAAGGCTGCCGTCGAAGAGGGCATCGTTGCCGGAGGTGGAGTTGCACTTCTCCAGGCAGGCAAAGTTGCACTAGCAAAACTTGCCTTGACTGGTGATGAAGCAACCGGCGCTCGTATTGTTGAATTTGGTATCGAAGCTCCACTGAAGCAGATTGCAATTAATGCTGGACTTGAAGGAGGAGTAGTTGTTGAAAAGGTCCGTAACCTCGAATCAGGTCACGGATTAAATGCAGCGACTGGTGAATATGTCGACATGATCGCTGCTGGCATTATTGATCCAGCTAAGGTCACGCGTTCAGCGCTGCAAAATGCTGCATCTATCGCCGCCCTCTTCTTGACTACGGAAGCGGTCGTAACTGATAAGCCTGAACCCAAGGCAGTTGGGGTAAATAACCCTGCCGCGGATATGGACTTCTAATAGTTCGATAACATGTCAAACGGTCCCCCAGGCCTAGTTTTTAGTTTTCTTGGGGGGCCGTTTCGCATTACCCTTAGCAAATGCACATGGCTGACAAATTTGGAGCGCAAGAGTTAGCGCGTAGCGCTGCCATGGAAGATTCGCGGGAGCCTGCATTTGTCGGGGCACTGGTCTCGATCGATCAGGAGAATGACCGCATCGCCACCTACTTATTTGAGTCATCACTCCCCGGTTATTCTGGTTGGCGTTGGGCAGTAACCATTATCAAAGTAGATGAAGTGGCAACGCCGACAGTGGCCGATGTGGTTCTACTTCCAGGTCAAGATTCCCTACTTGCCCCCGAGTGGATTCCCTATAAAGAGCGGATTGAACCAGGGGATGTAGGTGTTGGGGATATTGTCCCAACCTCAGCGGATGATCTGCGTTTGGTTCCAGGTTTTGCCGCGTTGCCAGGTGAAGAAGAGCTATCTCTCGTCGAACAATTCGAACTTGGTTTAGGGCGAGCAAGAGTACTTTCAATTGTGGGACGCGACGCCGCCAGTAAGCGATGGTACGAAGGGGATCGCGGTCCAAACACTCCTATCGCCCAATATGCCCCCATGCCATGCTATTCGTGTGGATTCTTCATTCCAATTGCAGGGTCTTTACGCTCAGCCTTTGGAGTGTGTGCCAATGCACTCTCTCCTGAAGATGCGCGGGTTGTCTCCGTAGAACATGGGTGTGGGGCGCATTCAGAGGCGCTTATCGTCCCTGAGTAGTAGGTTCCTGAGTAATAAGTTACCGCCATCTCGTTAATCAGTTAAACTAAATTTCTTGTCAGCAGCGCTGGCCGAAAGGGCCTTTTAGGTGCTCTTTGTGAAACCAAGAAGGGAGAAGCCAATGCCTATTGGTCGTGTCAAATGGTTTAGCCTTGAAAAGGGATTTGGATTCATCTCATCTGAAGAAGGGGAGGATGTCTATCTCGCCTCTTCGGCTCTGCCCACCGGAGTAACCAGCGTTAAGCCAGGAACCAAACTCGAATTTGGTGTCGCTGAGGGTCGCCGCGGTCCACAAGCGCTCTCCGTTCGTATTATCGATGAACCTGCATCCGTGGTTGCCAACACCCGAATCAATGCCGATGATTTAGCCACCATTATCGAAGACAGCATCAAAATGCTGGACAAGGTTGGAAATGGATTGCGACATGGTCGCTACCCAACGAACGTTGAGGCTGAACGGCTAGGTAAAGTTCTACGCGGTATTGCCGGTCAGATCGAAGGCTAGTTTCGAAGAGCGCGGGCTTTACGTTCTTTTCGTAATCCGCGCAAGATGTAGAGGGTACCAAGTACTCCCAGACTGATTCCAACGAGGCAGATCCAGATTGTCGAGCTCTTAGCGTTTACAGCTAGCTCAATATCTAGTGCAACAAACCACGCACTGGTTCCTGCAATCATGATGGGTAACGTCTGTCTCACTAGGCGAGCATACTTCGACCTCTTCTTAATAACGATTGTAGAATTACACTATGTCCGAAAGCGAAGGCGCTTTACGCTCCTTCAGGCATAGAAATTTTCGACTTTTCTTCACCGCCAACATGATCTCCAATATTGGGACATGGGCGCAAAGGATTGCTCAGGATTGGCTGGTCGTAAGCGATCTCCATAAAAATGGCTCTGAACTTGGCATCGTAACGGGCTTGCAATTTCTCCCGATGCTCCTCTTTAGCCTATATGCCGGTTCCCTGGCCGATAGGTTGGATAAACGTAAGTTATTAATTATTACCAACGCTGGCGGTGGATTGACCGCGGCCGTCATGGGTCTTTTGATTCTCTCTCATCACATTACGATTCTAGAAGTTTTCGTGCTGGCATTTTCCTTGGGATTATTTGGAGCCCTTGATACTCCGGTTCGTCAGTCCTTTACCTCTGAACTGGTTGGAAAGAGCGATATCGCAAATGCGGTAAGTCTGAACTCTGCAAATTTCAATCTTGGACGCCTGATCGGACCTGCTGTTTCTGGAATCTTAATCAAGTACTTTCATACTGGCCCCTCCTTCTTACTCAACGCTGGATCATATGTGGTTGTAATAATTGCATTGGTTCTTATGCGCCCCGAAGATCTGCATCGTTTACCCGCGGATGACAAGGAGCGAAAGATCCTGGAAGGAATTCGATATGTACGCGGCCGCCTTGATCTAGTTGCCGTTATTGCTACCGTCTTTTTTGCTTCAACCTTTGGTTTGAACTTTCAAATATTTAACGCCTTGGTCTCAACCAAGGTATTTCATAAAGATGCAGGTGCATTTGGATTGCTCGGAAGTATATTAGCTATTGGCTCATTAGGGGCTGCCATAATCTCAACCAGGTTGGATCAGAAACGCAAACCAGTATTCATAATGGTTTCTGCTGCACTTTTCGGAGTAGTGCTCGTGCTGGCCGCAAGCATGCCGAGCTATGCCAGCTATGCGTTAGCTCTACCTGTATGTGGCTTTTTGGGTCTGACCACCATGATTTCAGCAAATACGTATGTGCAGACCACTACACCTTCTGAACTGCGAGGACGGGTAATGGGTCTCTATATTTTAATATTTTTGGGAGCTACACCGATTGGTTCACCCTTGATCGGTTGGCTCGCGGATGTTGTGGGAGTTAGACAAACGGTTGGAATATGCGGAGCAATTACGACCTTGGGTGCTTTATTTATCTATTGGTTAATGCGAAAGCGCCTGCCACATTTTCAATATGTCGCATGATTAAATTATTTAAGAATCCCCACACTTCCAAGAACTGCGATTACAAATAGCAGAAATAAGACGCCGATTGTGACTCGGCGCCTTAACTTATGGCTCATCACTTACTTGACTTGTTTAACTCTGTAACTACATAATCAATACAAGCAGTTAACGCTTTAACATCCTGGGGATCTATCGCTGGAAACATTGCGATACGCAATTGATTCTTTCCTAGCTTGCGATACGGCTCGGTATCCACAATTCCATTTGCGCGCAGCGCCTTTGCTACAGCCATAGCATCGATCGAGTCATCAAAGTTAATGGTTCCAACAACTTTAGATCTGGCGGCGGGGTCTTCGACAAATGGTGAGGTCATTGGATTCTTCTCTGCCCACTCGTAAAGGTGAGTGGAAGATTCACTACTTCTCCCCACGGCAAATGAAAGCCCTCCGCCCGCATTCATCCACCTGATCTGTTCATTGAGCAATACCAGAGTGGCTAGCGCTGGGGTGTTATAGGTCTGCTCTAAGCGAGAATTTTCTATAGCCATGGTGAGGTCGAAGAACGCAGGTATCCATCGACCGGATGCTTTAATTTTTTCAACGCGGGCAATAGCGGCAGGACTCATAATTGCGATCCATAACCCACCATCTGAAGCGAAAGATTTTTGGGGAGCGAAGTAATACACATCGCATTGAGTGAGATCCACATCTAAACCACCAGCCGCACTGGTTGCATCGACAAGCACTAGCGCGCCTTCACTTCCTGTAGGTCTCACAATTGGAGATGCAACTCCCGTACTAGTCTCATTGTGTGTAAGTGCATAAACATCAACGCCAGATTCGGTAATGGCGACAGGATGAGTTCCAGGTTCTGATTTGATCACTGTTGGTTCATCTAAGAAAGGCGCCTCCTTGGCGGCGGCAGCAAATTTTGAGGAAAACTCTCCGAAGACCAAGTGCTGTGACTTCTTCTCAATTAAGTTAAAGGTGGCGATATCCCAGAATGCGGTTGATCCACCATTTCCTAGAACTACTTCGTAACCTTCGGGAAGTTTAAAGAGCGCAGATAAACCAGCGCGAATTTCCTTTACGAGATTCTTAACTGGGGCTTGACGGTGGGAAGTTCCAAGTAGGAATTCATTGCTTTCAGTGAGGACAGAAATTGCCTCTGCTGGAATCTTGGAAGGCCCGCACCCAAATCGACCATCGCGCGGCTTGAGATCTGCTGGAATGTGAATTTCGCTCATGCCCAAACCTTAAAGCATCCCCTAGGGATGCAGACGAGAAAGTTGCCACCCGAAGCCAGATGTGGTGAATATCAAACGATCGTGGAGCCTTGAGTATCTTCCTTGCCAAAATTCAATTGAGGATGGCTTCACCAGGTATCCACCCCAATGCGGGGGAATTGGGACTGGACTGCTTTCAGGGTAGGTGGCTGCAAATTCCTCAAAGCGATTTTGTAAGTACTCCCTGGACTCCAACTCTCTGGATTGTGAACTAGCCCAAGCACCGATCTGGCTACTGTAGGGACGGGAAGCAAAATAGTCGGCGCTTTCCAGTTCTGAAAGTTTTTCTGCTATTCCACGGATAGAGACTTGCCTCTCCATGGCGTACCAGGGAAATAACAAAGAGACGTGAGGGTCGGCTGCGATTGCATGAGCCTTTCGCGACTCATAATTGGTGAAGAAGGAGAAGCCAGAATCCGAAAAATCTTTGAGGAGGACGGTCCGCGACTGTGGCCCGTCCTGCGCCACCGTCGAGAGGACCATTGCGTTGGCTTCAACTATTACGGGGTTAGCCGCGGCCTCTTCCAACCAAAGTCGAAATTGAGAGATGGGGTCGCTGGCGATTTCTCCCTCAGAGAGTCCGTGCTCGCCATAAGAACGGCGCATATCTCTAATCTTTTGACGGTCAATGTTGACTGGGGTCGAATCGGAAGCGATGGGGGTGTCCATAGATGTATCTAACGTCACTTTTGAAGTTTCGGCTATTTATGCAGCGGGGTTTGTACCTCCACGCTTCTAGCGTAAGAATAGGACTTCTACCGAGGAAACTGCCGATACTGTGGAGGGACATTTCGTGAGCGATGATTTCAAACCTGGACTTGAAGGAGTAATTGCCTTCGAGTCAACTATTGCCGAACCTGATAAAGAAGGTAGCGCACTGCGCTATCGCGGAGTCGATATTGAGGACCTCGTGGGTCGAGTTACCTTTGGAAATGTCTGGGGGCTTCTGGTTGATGATGAATTCAATCCTGGGTTGCCACCTGCAGAACGTTTTCCATTACCTGTTCACTCCGGTGATGTGCGCGTAGATGTTCAATCAGCCATTGCCATGCTAGCACCAGCGTGGGGATTGAAACCACTTTTAGATATTTCTGATGATGATGCG
>JAYTQV010000090.1:0-14361 GCA_043746515.1 Actinomycetes bacterium
AGAAATCCGTTAGACCGAATGAGCCTTCGATTCGGAACCTAGCGTCGCTAGAAGGCTTACCTTGATGCAATGTTGTGGGTGCACCCGGGGAAATTAACTGCAAATGAGTTCGTTGACTACATGTTCGCGTGAGAGTCAGGACTGAGAAAACGTACTGCGGACTACGCCCGTAGAAGCTCTGCATCAGTACTAGAGGACCCGGGTTCGATTCCCGGCACCTCCACGTTGGTTTCGGCAGGAATGTTATCTTCTGCCGAAACCTTTTCTTTCTCACTTATTTCTTTTATTTCCCCAAATGACACATTTCACATTGCGAAATAGTTATCGACTGCATGGATCAGATTAGGAGAAAGGCAAGTCATTGGTTGAAGGTTCGATTGGAATTTGAGGTTTCACCCGTGGCGCTGATCTCTTTACATTCGTGGAAAATAGCATGGATTTATTTAAAGCATGGGGCGAGGTGCGAATCGACCCACAAGGCTTTTGAAATTATATTTACTCGCCAGAGTTCATTCTTGCCCTTTGCGAAGCAAATCCCTTATCTCTCTCAGTAATACAAGATCCTCTGGTTCAGGTTCCGCTTCTTTAACCGCTTCAGAGTCGAATCTATGGCGACGGGCAATAATGCGGTTCATAGGAAGCACAATGAGAAAGTAGAGGCCGGCACTCACAATGAGGAAATTGATAATTGCATTGATGAAAGCCGCCCAGTCGAAGGCAACCCCATGAATCATGAAAGCCCCACCACTGACTCCACCTCCGCCGATTACTTGTATGAGAGGCTGAATAAATGATTTTGTTAGTTGGGTGACAATCCCCGTAAACGCTGCACCGATAACTACGGCAATAGCGAGATCAATGACATTTCCTCGTAAAATGAATTCTTTAAATCCCTTAAACACTGATGGGTCCTTTCAATAATCGAATTTCCAAATATTAACGCCATTTGATGGTTTGACCTTGCTTTTTGGGGAGTTAATGAATAATTATCAGACCAGTTCGTCAATACGACGAGCGCCCACCTTGAATTTTTGTCCATCAGGAGATGTCCACTCACAAGACCCATCTTCGTTTGAGAGCAGGTGCCAGCCTCCATGCGTTTTCATCCGATGGTGGCGCCTACATAGTAAGCCTAGATTTTTCTTGGAAGTATGGCCACCCTCCTCCCAGGGGATCGCATGATCGATGTCGCATACTTTTGCCGGTTGCCTGCATCCTGGGAATCTGCATCGTCGGTCTCGCGCAACAATGAAATCGATCAATGGTTGGGGTGGCTGGTAAGACATTCGTCCGAAATCTAGGAGGTTTCCTGTTAGTGGATCAGAGATAAAGCGCCTCCATTTAGCATCGGTCGCTAGTAATCTTGCAACAGATGCAGGTATTTCACCGTAACCCGCGAGTATTCCGGGATTTTCTTGAAGTCCAAGTAACGTTGGCAAATCGAGGGTTAGATTAAGGGTTACGGCCCTTCCATGTGCGAGATTTTGATTTTCGCTCTCCACTAAAAAGTTTGTTGCAATAGTCGCCAATGCATCGGCACGGAGTTGATCGATGCTTAGCGGTTCAATCTCTTCAAGAGTGAAATTTCGCAAAGATTGCTCTGATTCGAGACTGGTTTCATCTGAACTTTTTTCGGGGACACAAACTTTTTCTAGTCCTAATAGCGGATCGACTGGAAGTGAAGTAGAAGAGTGTGAAGTAGAAGAGTGTGAAGTAGAAGTGAAAGTGGAAAGATTTTTCTCTCGATTTGCACGAGCCAATTTGTCGATAGCTATCCAAATAGTCTGTGCTTCAGCAGCTGGCAACAAGGCCAAAATCTGCGCCATTCCATAGGGCTGAGGAGTAAATATTACCCGGCGACTTTGTGCAGCATTAGCAACTTCGACTTCAAACTCTACGGGATCCATTTTTGCAACTAAGCTTCTGACTTTGTGAGTGACTTGAGCCGGAGTATGAAATTCCGAATAGGCAATGGCGGTGGACTCTAAATATCGAAGTTGGTCAGGATCAATTCCTCTTCGGAGGAGAGCAGAACTTTCTTTAGCGATCACAGTTGCTTGAGCGCTTGAAATTTCCCCGTTTGCAAGAGCCGCGCAGGTGGCCGGAAGGTGTTGGGTTAAAACACGAGCAACGTCAATTCTGGATTGTGCCGTTGAAGGGGCAAGATTGAGGGCACCCGCAATCTCTTCACGCTGGGGATCGTCTACGCTCGAGAAATTTCCCTCATCGGCTGACGGTTCTGTTCCCGCGACTGCCACGATGGCAACTTGAAGGAGTGCCTGCAACCAAGCCCCTTGCTTTTCCATGGCGGCCAAATAGTCCACTCGACCGGAAGCGTTAAGTGTCATGGGATCAATCTTGATTAAAGCGCTGAGAACTTCAATGCCAGCACTTCGGGTGAGCAAGGATTTGGTGAGCTCTTCGGACATGGGCTAATCCTCGAGGTCGGATCTGACAAAGGTTGAGGTTTTTACAGGAGTTAGGTGAATTGTGTGGATAACTCTGAGCAAATCTCTTTGGGATGAAAAATTACAGAAAAACTGGTCAGTCAGCCTTGAAGGTTTTCCTCGGGAATGCGGCTACCCATAATTTGGTTCTATACTTAGATTAGTTGAATATTCAATTAACTATTTTGGGGAAATATCTTTATTGAAAGTTGAGTGGAACCACTGCCTGAAATCACCCAGTTCTACCTCCACCAATGGAAGATTTTTTTAAGAGAAAAGAGTTGCTTTCATGCCAGCCGTTACAGTGAATGATCTGACTGTGCTACCGAGGATCGCAGCAGATCCTCAAGCCAAAGTTCGACGCGTCAAAAGCGTAACTACTGCCCCTCAAGGTTTTGAAGGGGAGGGCTTCCCGGTTCGGCGCGCGTTTGCCGGTGTTGATATGGCAGATCTCGATCCATTTATTCATCTCGATCAGATGGGCGAAGTGGAGTACGCCCCAGGTGAGCCCAAAGGAACTCCTTGGCATCCTCATCGTGGTTTTGAAACAGTCACCTACATCATTGATGGAATTTTTGATCATAAAGACAATCACGGTGGTGGTGGCACCATCACCAATGGTGATACCCAATGGATGACCGCTGGAGCTGGAATATTACATATTGAAACTCCTCCTGAGCACCTTGTTGTGAGTGGGGGACTCTTTCACGGCTTCCAACTCTGGGTGAATCTCCCTGCATCCAAGAAGTGGTCTAAACCTGCCTATCAAGATATCCGTGCCAACGATGTGGCACTACTGACTACCAGCGACGGGGGTGGACTATTGCGAGTAATTGCCGGAAACCTTGCTGGATATCAAGGACCAGGCTCGACTCAAACACCCATCACCATGGTGCATGCAACCGTTGCCCCGGGTGCCGAGCTCCGTCTTCCATGGCGCGCTGACTACAATGCGTTGGCGTATGTACTCAACGGCAAGGGCACGATTGGCGAAGGCTCTGTGCCTATCTCAATGGGTCAACTCGCCGTCTTGGTTGATGGTTTGACCCTCGTGATTAAAGCCGATCAGACTCAAGAGTCGCGCTCTCCTTCTATGGATGTGCTCATTCTTGGCGGGGAACCGATTCGTGAGACAGTCGCCTGGATGGGGCCGTTTGTCATGAATACGAAAGCCGAAGTGCTTCAGGCATTTGAAGATTTTCAACGAGGTGTGCTGGGAACTATCCCAGCCGATCATGTTGATCTCATGCATTCACCTAATATTTTGGGTATTCACAATGCGCCAAGAGAAGTTCAGGAAAATTAAGTCAGGATTCATCCAATTCATCCAATTCATCCAATTCATCGATAGATAGGAAATCCCGTGCCACAACTTTTTGATCCAATTTCCATCCGAGGTCTAGAAATTAAGAATCGCGTGTGGGTGAGTCCCATGTGTCAATACTCCGCCGTTGATGGCGTGGTGGGCGAGTGGCATTGTGTGCAACTCGGGGGCTTCGCAACTGGTGGAGCGGGACTAGTAATGGCAGAGGCAACTGCAGTGGTACCCGAAGGTCGTATCTCTGTGGGGTGTCCTGGACTTTACAACGAAGCACAGGTCGCCGCCTGGTCACCCATTGTGGATTTTACCCATTCTATGAATACCAAGATCGGAATCCAACTCGCTCACGCTGGTCGAAAAGGCGGTACAACCATTCCTGGCTCTGAACACCTTATGGCAACTCCTGAAGAGGGTGGATGGCAAGCTGTTGCACCAAGTGCCATTGCCTTTGAGGGCTACCCAGAACCTCGGGCACTTACCATTGAAGAAATTCAGGATCTCGTTAAGAGTTTCGGTGTCGCTGCAAAACGAGCTATAGCTGCCGGATTTGACCTCATCGAGATTCATGCGGCGCATGGATATTTATTACATGAGTTCTACTCCCCGTTATCCAATCACCGCACCGATGAGTACGGTGGTGATTTCAGCGGTCGAGTTCGATTTCTCAAAGAGGTTGTCCAAGAAGTTCGCGCTAGTATCGATGAAAAAGTTCCATTGTTCGTCCGCATCTCTGCTTCTGACTGGAGTGAAGGTGGTTGGAACAGTGAAGATTCAGTTCGTCTCGCCGATGAATTACTTCCGCTTGGAGTAGATCTTATTGACGCTTCTAGCGGAGGAAATGTTCACAACGCCAAAATTGCAGTTGGCCCAGGCTATCAAGTGCCATTTTCTGAGGCCATCAAACATAGTTCCGCTATCAAGACTTCGGCAGTTGGAATGATTACGGATCCAATTCAAGCGAACGAAATAGTTACTTCAGGTCAGGCAGATGCAGTCATGCTTGCGCGAGAATTCCTTCGCAACCCTCGCTGGCCACTTCACGCCGCACAGGTACTTGGAGTCGACATTCAATGGCCAGCGCAGATTGCACGGGGAAAACTGTAAAGAACTCTTAAAGGCGCTTGAAATGAAATATTAGAGCGCCTTAAGGGCACCTACCACTTTGGTTAGCGAGTCCTTGGCATCACCAAAGAGAAGTGTCGTCTTCGGCTCATAAAGCAATTCATTTTCGATACCGGCAAACCCTGGTCGCATGGAACGCTTCAAGAAGATCACATTTCCCGCAGATGAAACATCGAGGATGGGCATCCCGTAAATGGGGCACCCTGGAGTTGTCTTTGCAGCCGGATTGACCACGTCGTTAGCACCGACCACCAAGACAACATCGGTCTGTGGGAAGGTTGGATTTACCTCATCCATCTCAACGAGTTGTTCGTACGGCACATTCGCTTCAGCCAATAAGACATTCATGTGACCTGGCATGCGACCAGCGACAGGGTGGATTCCATATGCAACATCCACTCCTTTGGAGGCAAGTAGGTCCGCCAATTCACGGACCGTATGTTGTGCCTGCGCAACTGCGAGACCAAAACCAGGGACGATGACTACGCGCTGGGCATAGTTAAGCAAAATAGCTACATCATCAGGTGATCCAGATTTAACCGAACGGACCTCTCCACCCACAACAGCTGCCTGCGGTTTCGCGGTGAATGCACCGAAGAGCGTTCCAAAGAGTGAACGACCCATAGCTGCCGCCATGAGGCGAGTCAGAATCGTTCCTGAGGCGCCTACCAGGGTTCCAGCCACGATCAACAGGGTTGCCTGTAGTACGTAACCACTTGCAGCGACAGTTAATCCTGTGAAGGCATTGAGAAGTGAGATAACAATGGGAACATCTGCGCCACCAACTGGTAGGACAAAGAGAACTCCGAAGATAAGGGCGAGAACTGCCATCACGGAGAGAGATAAATTACCCAATGAGTGGACTACCCACTCAGCCGCACTTAATGTTCCGAGCAAGGTGGCAGCGATGACAAAACGACCTCCAGGGAAAACCACGGGACGAGTCGTCATGATCTCCTGCAGCTTTAGGAATGTAACAATGGAGCCAGAGAACGAGACGCAACCGACAATTACCGTGAATACAGTAGCGATCACCTCAGCAGTGCTAGCAGCAGAACCAAGTTTCAAGTATTCAACTATGGCTACAAGAGCAGCAGCGCCACCACCAACTCCATTAAAAAGTGCAACAAGTTGCGGCATTTGTGTCATCTGAATTTTGCGTGCTGCTGGTATTCCAACCAGCAGGCCAAATGCCAGAGCGCCTAGGATCCACCACTTGTGATTGTGGGTCATTCCTGGCGAGAAGAAAACTAAATCAGTTGCTACAAAGGCACCGACAGCACCAATGAGATTTCCACGACGCGCTGACTTAGGAGAGGAGAGCCCTTTGAGCGCTAGAATAAAACTTACAGCGACTACTAGTCCTAGAAGTTCATACAAGTTTTTATTCACTTGGACTCACCTGCAACAACTTCTACCTCTTTTTTAACGCGAGGCTTACCTTTGAACATCTCCAGCATTCGATCGGTTACGACAAATCCGCCGACCATGTTGATGGTGGCGAGCACAACGGCTGCAACCCCAAGACCCAACTCTAGGTTGGTATCCGCGCGATCAGCTACAGTGATCGCACCAACCAAGATAATTCCGTGAATCGCATTGGCACCTGACATCAGCGGAGTATGAAGGGTGGTCGATACCTTTGATACGACTTCGAATCCAATAAATACTGATAGCACGAAGATGGATAACAGCGCTAAACCATTGCTCATTTATTTGGCTCCCTTGCGATTTTCGCCATTCATCGTAACGGTGGCAGCATCTATGATTTCATCGTCAAAATTCGGGACAACGTGTCCATCTTTTACCATCAAGAGAAGGAGATTCACTACATTTCTTGAGTAGAGCATCGATGCGTGATAGGCCAATTGACTTGGAACATCTTTGCCGCCCCACATTTGGACGCCGTTAGCGGTAACGACAATTTCACCAGGCTTAGTTCCTTCGACATTGCCACCAGTTTCTGCTGCAAGGTCAACGACAACGGAACCTGGCGCCATTGCTGCAACCATCTCTGCCGTGACAAGACGAGGAGCTGGGCGACCTGGTACCGCGGCGGTAGTGATAAGAACATTTGCCGCTGCAATATATGGTGTTAGTAATTCTCGTTGTTTAGCCGCACGATCTTCAGTCATTTCGCGGGCATATCCGCCCGTACCTTCGAGGGCTTCAAGTTCGAGGGTAATGAATTTTGCACCCATGGATTTAACTTCATCTGCAGAGGCAGGACGAACGTCGTACGCGCTCACAACTGCTCCGAGGCGTTTCGCAGTTGCAATTGCTTGCAAACCAGCCACTCCAGCGCCGAGAACAACCACATTTGCAGGGGTTACGGTGCCAGCAGCTGTCATTAACAGTGGGAAGAAACGTGGAGAGAGTTGAGCACCAACTAATACTGCTTTGTAACCTGCGCAGAGGGCTTGAGAAGTTAGGGCATCCATCGATTGCGCGCGTGAAATACGCGGGACCAGTTCGAGTGAGATCGCGGTTACGTGGGCTGCGACTGCAGCTTCTATTGAATCGATCGCTGTGGTCGGTGATAAGAAAGAGAGGGTAATTGCGCCTTTTTTTAGCGACTTCATCGCAGAAGGGGTGAGGGGTTGGACCGAAAGAACTACATCGGCATCGCTTATTACATCCCCACTTTTAATAGTTGCACCGGCAGCAACAAATTGCTCATCTGAAAACTCAGCGGCAATTCCTGCTCCAGATTCAATGGTGACTTCAAGTCCAGCCTTGATGAGCTTTGAAATGATGTCGGGAACTAGGGCGACTCGTTTTTCGCCAAGTCTTATCTCTTTAGGAACGACTACACGCATGGCATCAATCTAGTGGGTGTAACTATTACCGAATAGTTCATTGCGGTAATTTCTCAATGAAAGAGGGTAAAAATGAAATTAATGGGGGTTTCCACTCAATTCGCCTCGGACTAGGTGATACAAAATCGCCTGAATAGTCGTGCGTCGGTGATATGCCTCACGCCAGATCACTGATCTGTGGCCATCAATTACATCGGCTGTAACTTCCTCGCCCCGGTGTGCCGGTAAACAGTGCATAAATATTGCATCAGAGGTAGCCAAATCCATCAAATTCTTGGTAACTGCAAATGGAGAAAGTGCTTTTAGTTTGGCAGATCTTTCCTCTTCCGGATCCCCCATCGACATCCAAACATCTGTGTAAAGAACGCTGGCATCTTTGGCAGCAGTTTCGGGATCCGTAAGTATCTCGATCGTGGCGCCACTCCTCGTTGCGATAGCCAAAGCCTTATCGATCACACTTTTATTTGGGGCATACTTTCCACCAGGGGTAGCAACTACTACGTGCGCACCTAAGATGGCACCCATCGTCAGCCAGGCATGAGACATATTGTTCCCATCACCAATGTAGGTGAATTTTCGACCTGTGATGTCTTTTCCAAATACTTCTCGGATCGTGACCCAATCTGCAAGGAGTTGTGTGGGGTGATCCTCATCCGTCAATCCATTAATCACAGGAATCGTTGAGTTAATTCCAAGTTCATCGACATCGGATTGCTGATACGTTCTTACAACTAACGCTGAGGCATATCCGCTAATAATCCGCGCAGTATCTGCGATGCTCTCACCTCGCCCGATTTGCAACTCATCCCCTCGGATAAATATTGGTGTTCCACCAAGGTGTGCCACGGCGGTTTCTGAGGCGAGGCGAGTACGAGTTGAAGGCTTAGTCATGTATATGGCAACAGTTTGATTGGCAAGCACGGTAATTGCCGAGAATGGATTCACCGCAAACTCTGAGGCGGTATTTAAGAGAAGCTCGACATCTTCGCGAGAGAGGTCGGCGGTACGCAGTAGATCCTTCATTACGTAATGGTAGGCGATAACATAGGGGTTATGAAAAATCCCTTCGCCCCTGCAAAAGGAGATTCACTAGGGATTAGCGGTGTCGGTGATACAGATACTTTGACTCATGAGCGCCTCGAACCTACAGACGATGGGGATCACGAGAGATTTTCGCATTACGTCCGCAAAGAGAAGATCACCGAAGCTATGGTGTCGGGTAAGCCAGTGAGAGCGCTCTGTGGCAAGAAGTGGGTACCCAGTCGGGATCCAGAAAAATTTCCAATCTGCCCGACTTGTAAAGAGATTTATGACGGATTGAAGAAAGAGTGAGACCCAGAGGGTCTGTACTTCTTTCACTCATCGCGCTCATTTCAATTGCTGTGTCGCTCAGTTCGAGCGCTGGCGTGTCTAGCGCGGATTCATCTGCCAGTCCAAGTCCTGTGCCGTCCTCCGTAGCCTCTGCCATTCCTTCTCCTACTCCATTGCCTGCTGGAAATCCGCTAGGGCAACCCCGAAAAATTTTATCTGGTTGGATTCCCTACTACTCAATGAAAACTGCACTGCCTTCCGCTATTACGAACGCGGACATGATTCAACAAGTTTCCCCATTTTGGTACTCCCTTAAAGATCAAAAAACCGTGGCTGATTTATATTCACCAGCTAATCCCAACGTCCCAATTTCTATACCTCTCCAATCAATGCGCGCTGCTGGATTTAAAATAATCCCAACCATTACAGACGGTACTGACGTCAATCCCAAAACAGGCAAACTCTCCCAGATGGTACTCTCTAATCTGCTCGCTGATCCCGTTTCTCGCTTAAATATAGTGAACACGATCGTGAATCTAGTCACCACCAATAACTTTGATGGAATTGATTTGGACTTTGAAAACTTTGCATATGTTGACGCTCTCTCAACATGGCCAACTACCCAAATTCGATGGGTACAATTCATCTCTGATCTTTCAGCAGCGCTTCATGCGCAAGGAAAGTTATTATCGATCACAACTCCGCCGCTATTTGATCCAGCCTCGGGAAAAAAAGGCTATTACCTCTACGCTTGGTCCCAAGTGGCCTCACTTATCGACCAACTTCACATCATGGCATACGACTACTCGACAACCAGTCCAGGTCCGATAGGTCCATTGGGGTGGACCACGAACACCGTTAATTACGCGGTTTCTATCTTGCCTGCATCAAAAATTTATATTGGTATTCCAGGTTATGGACGAGATTGGGTAACTAAAGTCATAGGTACCTGTCCGACCTCACCGATTAACTACAACAAAACTGTCTCTCCCGGAGTTGTATCAACAGTGGTGATGCATAACGTTGCAGCGTTGGCATCGGCTTATGGAGCAAGTCCCACTTATAACCAAACTTTGGGAGAATCCTCGTTCACTTATCAAAAAATATATAACGGAACACTCCCCAGCGGTGCGCTTACGACATGCACGGCATATCGGACCGTTTGGTATCAAGATGCCAAGAGTTTTACCGCGCGCGCGAATTTAGTCGCAACTCACCATCTGGGTGGATTATCGGAGTGGACTTTTGGAATGGAGGATTCCAGCGCCATTCAAGCAATCCGCATAGTTGCGCTGGGCATTGCCCCTGATTCAGTAAATGCATCACTAAGCGCTGACTCGAAAAATATTGCCATCGGCACTCAAACTCATCTGGTCGGAACTTTTCTGCTCCCAGATAAAACTCCTGCTTCTGGCTTACCCGTCCACCTTCAAACTCAAGTAAGTGGGGGGATGTGGACAACTGTGCAGGACGGTGTGACGACATCAGACGGAACTTTTGTGGCTACCTTGCAGTTGGCCCAAAATTCTAATATTCGCATGTACACCGATGGTTCCTGGCAGCGCCTTGAAGGCGATACTCCGACCATCTCCATCAACGTATCCCGTATTGTGACATGGTCAATTGCCGCCTCGATGAAGGCAGGCGTGGCATATCCAATCTCGGCTCAGGTAGTTCCGGCCGTTGCCGGAGTAAGCATAAAACTTAACAACGGCATGACAACCGTTACAGATTCCAGCGGACTGGCGCTCTTTACCGTCACAAATACTTCACTCGGATTTACCCCATATCAATTGAATATTGCTGGGGATCAGAATTATGCTGCCGTTCAAACTGGTCTTGTTACTGTTTGGGTTAGATGACACCACTCAGATCGTGATGGGAGAAAGGGCATTAGATGGCTATCGATACTCTGTTTCAATCCGATCTAGATATGTCCCAGTTGGTCGATAAACCGTGGGTCACCATCGTCTGGGATGATCCCGTTAATCTCATGAGTTATGTGACTATGGTTTTTATTAAACTCTTTGGATTCAGCAAAGGTCGTGCTCACGAGCTCATGATGCAGGTTCATGTCGAAGGTCGAGCCGTAGTCACATCAGGGACACGTGAAGAGATGGAGCGCGATGTACAACGTCTACACGAACATGGACTGTGGGCTACTTTGCAACGCGATGAGAAAATTTAAGGAGATCCCCTGATGTCACCATTTTCGCGCGAAGGGAATTTGTATTCACTGCATTTATCCCTCGATGAGGCTCACATCTTGATTAATTTAGTTGAGCAACTTTTAGAGCTGCTGGGGGAAGGAGATTTCAGTCATCATTATGATGAGAGCGATCCATTTGCACAACTCATGTCACAACTTAAAGCTGCCCCTGATGAAATTACAGTCCCCAATGATCCCGTGCTCTTGCGCTTACTTCCTAACGCATATGCCGATCCTGAAGCATCTGCAGATTTTCGTAGATATACAGAGCCAACCTTGAGAGGTAAAAAGAAACGTGGTCTACAAGAGGTTCGATCGGCTCTAGTAATCCTCGTGGATCAAAAAAAAGGCGGTGTTGTAGTAGACCTGGACAGTGAGGTCTGGCTATTGGCGATTAATGATCTGCGACTTGCGCTCTCAGTCCGACTAGATATTAATCCCGACTCGTTCGAATATTTTGAATCTCGTAGCGATGAAGATCCGCAGAAGCCCATTTATGCGGTCTATTTCTGGATGGGGTGGTTACAAGAGAGTCTGCTGAACCTCATTATGGATGGCTAGACTTATGGAGTGTCATCGCCCTCATCTGCCGACCCAATCGGAATATTTGATTCGGGTTTAGGCGGTCTCACTGTAGCGCGTGCAATCCTTGATCAACTTCCGGGCGAATCAATCATCTACGTCGGTGATAATGCTCGCGGTCCATACGGACCTAGACCATTAGCAGAAGTTCGCTCGTTTGCGTTGGAAATCATGGATGACCTTGTAGCAGCTGGCGTCAAAGCAATCGTCATTGCATGTAATACCGCAAGTTCAGCAACCCTAAGAGATGCCCGCGAGCGCTATGAAATTCCAGTTCTTGAAGTTATCCAGCCAGCTGCGAGAAGAGCTGTATCGGCAACGCGCTCAGGTCGTGTGGGAGTAATTGGCACGATCGCAACCATTGAATCTGGGGCATATCTGGATTTATTTACGGCCGCTCCGCAACTTGCAATCACCTCAGTCGCGTGTCCGGCCTTCGTAGAATTTGTAGAGCGAGGAGAAACTTCAGGACCTGGGATTACGACGATTGCCCGTGAGTATTTAGAACCACTCATTGCTGCAGATATCGATACCTTGGTTTTGGGGTGTACTCACTATCCATTACTCACTGGAGTTATCTCATATGTCATGGGGGATCAGGTGACGTTGGTATCAAGTGCGGAGGAGACGGCGAAAGATCTCTACCGAACACTTGTTGAAAGAAATCTCTTAAATATTTCGGGTATGCCCACCCATAAATTTATTGCGACGGGAGATACAGAGTCCTTCACAAAATTAGCAAGAAGATTTCTTGGTCCTGAAGTTCATGACGTATCTAAATCAATTTAATATTTTGCAAGAAATCTAAATATCTAAACAACTAAAAAGGAGATCAAGTGCAATGAGTCAACGTAAAGATGGTCGTGCGCCGGATCAACTACGTCCCATTTCTTTTTCTCGAAATTGGTTAAAAAACGCGGAGGGTTCGGTACTCGTTGAATTTGGGAATACTAGAGTGCTATGTGTTGCATCTTTCACCCCTGGAGTTCCGCGTTGGTTGATTGGCAAGGGTCAAGGCTGGGTAACTAGTGAGTATGCAATGTTGCCACGAGCAACACATACCCGTTCGGATCGGGAGAGTGTAAAAGGTAAATTAGGTGGGAGGACTCAGGAAATTTCACGATTAGTCGGACGCTCACTTCGGGCAGCTGTTGACACCCGAGCGCTTGGAGAGAATACGATTGTCATCGATTGTGATGTATTGCAAGCTGACGGGGGCACTCGAACAGCTGCAATCACCGGTGCTTATGTTGCGCTCGCAGATGCGATTACTTGGGCAAAAGAAAAAGGTCACATCATCGGTGACCGACAACCTTTGCGAGAGTCTGTGGCGGCGGTGAGTGTGGGAATTGTCAAAGGTATTCCAATGCTAGATCTGTGCTACGAGGAAGATGTTGATGCAGATACTGATGTAAATATTGTATGCACGGGAGGCGGAAATTTCGTCGAGGTACAAGGTACGGCCGAAGGAGTGCCGTTTGATCGCAGTCTGCTCGATTCCATTCTTGATCTCGGCGTAGCAGGATGTGCTGAACTCACAAAAATACAGAACGCGGCCCTCACCGCTTAGAGTAAAACAATCCTTGGAAGCAGGAGTGCCCAACACATGAGTAAAAAACAGCAAGGTAAACGCTTGGTGCTGGCAACTCGAAATCTGGGCAAGGTGGAGGAGTTTGAACGGATGCTCAAGGGAGCCTCCTTGGATCTTCAGGTTTTTGGCCTAATCGATTATCCCGATATGCCAGATGTAGAGGAAACTGGAACCACTTTTGCAGAGAACGCTCTCTTAAAAGCTCATCAGATCTGCGAATACACCGGCCTCCCCGCACTAGCAGATGACAGTGGACTGAGCGTAGATGCCCTCCAAGGTGCCCCTGGGATCTTCTCTGCACGATGGTCTGGTACCCACGGAGATGATGCGGCAAATATAGAGAAGGTACTACAACAAGTTAAAGCTTTGGATAACCCAGATCTAGGAGCCCAATTTACCTGCGCAGTTGCATTAGTAATTCCACATGACTACCCAGTATCTGATCATGTGATTGCGCGCGAGGGCGTAATAAAAGGAAAACTTGTACTTGAACCGCGAGGCACCTTTGGATTTGGTTATGACCCGATATTTCAGCCAGATGGGTATAGCCAGACCACAGCTGAACTCTCACCCGACATCAAAGATCGAATTAGCCATCGCGGAAAGGCGCTACAGGCAATTCTTCCCGAATTGATTCGCTTGCTCTAGTGTCTCTCGATTGAAATCTTGTAACTTTGAATGAATTGCCGAGAACTTCAAATCAATTAAGGTACGATCTTAACCTGAGACAGTCCCTGACGCATAAGTTGCGGGATCGCAGATAACCGAGGAGTCGCCCGTGGCAGTCAAGAAGACCGCTAAGAAGTCAGCCGCTAAGCCTGCCCCAACCAAGCAAGTCGCTGCCAAGAAAGCTGTCGCCAAGAAAGCTGTCGCCAAGAAGGCTGTCGCCAAGAAGGCTGTCGCCAAGAAGGCTGTCGCCAAGAAGGCTGTCGCCAAGAAGGCTGTCGCCAAGAAGGCTG
>JAYTQV010000091.1:0-8233 GCA_043746515.1 Actinomycetes bacterium
TGCGCCGTCACTCGGTAGTGAGGTAAAAAAGCGCGGAGATTTAAACCCTCGCGCATTAAACGCTCTTTGAATTGCCACCTCACAACGCTTGACGTGATCAGTTTTGATAAGAGCAATCGCACTTCCACCAAATCCGCCACCAACCATGCGAGCGCCTAACGCCCCTTGTTCCAGCGCTGTGTCAACAGCAAGATTTAATTCGAGACACGAAACCGTGTAATCATCTCGAAGCGAACGGTGCGATTGATTCAACAATTCGCCTAAACGAGAGAAATTATTGGACTTCAAGGCCTCAACCGCTTCAAGTACCCGTTTCATCTCTGTGACTGCATGGAAACCACGAAGGTAAGTCACGGGATCGAGTTCAGATTGTCTGGCCGCATATTCTGCAACGGAAATATCTCGAAGCGAGGTGATGCCAAGTTCAGCTACAGCCTTCTCACATGAGGCTCGACGTTCAGCATATCCCCCATCGATCAACTTATGGTGTGCTTGAGTATCGATAATGAGCAGTTCAAGACCTTGCGGGGCAATAAGGAATGGGATGTTCTCCGAAGTTAGATCACGACAATCTAATAAAAGTGCAGAGCCAGCCTTGGCCATAAGAGAGACAGATTGATCCATAATCCCGCAGGGAACCCCAACATATTCATTCTCAGCTTTTTGAGCAGCTCTCGCCAGTTCCGAGAGTGATAACTCCATATTGAAAAGATGATTGATGGCTGTGGCAATAGAGCACTCTAATGCTGCGCTTGATGACAGCCCCGCTCCAAGTGGAACTCTTCCATCCACGAGAAGTTCGATTCCACAATCGACTCGTAGTACCCAGAGGACTGCGAGCGCATATCGTGCCCAACTTTCACCAACGTGAGGCGCCAATGTATCAAGTGAGATTTCAACAATCTCAGTATTTTTTTGCAGGGAAGCGATACGAATCAATTGGTCATTTCTTCTTGCTATTGCGACCATGGTTGTATCAGAAATCGCAAATGGCAGGACAAAACCATCACTGTAGTCAATATGCTCACCTATCAGATTCACTCGACCAGGTGCTACGGCCACCACTTCTGGTGAGTGAGCAAAAAGTTCATTGAAGCGTTTCGTTAGCTCGTGCACAAATCCCTACTTGTAAGTCAAGGTATACGCCAAAGTATATTTCCCTGGCTTGATGAGGTATTGCGCTGTGGTGTCTGGTCCACATGAGGCAGTTCCAACTCCGCGATGAATTGTGTCGATTGCGACTACGGTTACCGAAGGTTTCAGTTCAACATCGTGTGTAGCCGCCTCCAGCTCTGCAGATCGATGTGGAGTGACCGATACCTGACTCGGTTTTGCCAAGTCAATGCGTAGCATTTCAAGATGGTTATTTGAAATCTCTAACCAGCGAACGTCGGCATGACCACCATTTTCTTGAGGGCGCACGTACGGTACATATTGCTCAGATACCTCTGACTCATAGCGACCAACAGGACTCAGGCGACGATCAGGATATGTTTCGTTAGGGCCAGTTCCAAAGTAAGCGAATTGAGAGAAACTACTATCAAGTTCGAAAGTGGTACCTACACGAGCGACATCATGAAGTATTTTTGGGAGAGCAATCTCTTCAACGATGCTCACGCCATCAACAATCTCGCTTATATTTTGAACGTGCTTGATTTCGATACCTGAAGTAGTCTTATATATTGAAAAGACTTTATAAGAATTTCCAGTTTTTACAATTTTAATTTTGGTTCGTTCAAGTTGGTCGATTCCCCACTCATGCCATCGAGTAGAAATATTTCCAATTCGATCATTATCAGTCGGTGCGCGATAGAGATTTAATTGTGGTTTGAATGATCCAAATCCCATATAAATCGATCCATCTTCATTGAGCGTATTGCTAAGAATTTTGGGGACTCGCACTTTTGGCTTCGGTAGCGCTTTGGATGGAAGTTTAAATTGTGCCCAACCAACCTCGCTCATAGCCGGGGACCACGGAGTTTCAGATCTCTTTATTACGCTGAAAGTTATAAAACGTTCCCCCAGATCTGGGGCTGCCTTCAAGAATTTCGATGTAACTGCTATCGCTTCTGTAGCTTGTGGAGCGATAAGCGGTAATTTAACTTTTCCGTAATCTATAACTTCACCTTCCACCGAAATCTTCCAGAGAATTTCATAATCTTTTGTGTTGACAAAAAAGTTCTTATTCTTTACTTTGAATGCACCTGAGGCTGCACTTGTGGCAGTAACGAGAAGTGGAGTTGCTATTGTTTTAAACTCCGACATTGCTGGTTTTGGAGTTCGATCCGGAAAAACCATACCATCACAGCAGAAGTTGCCATCATGACGCTCTTCTCCGAAATCCCCGCCATATGCAGAGCGCTTGCTACCGTCGCTTAGCGTTTGTTCGATTCCGTGATCCCAAAACTCCCAGATGAAACCACCCTGTAGTCCGGGAAGGGTATGAATAGCCTGCCAGTACTCAGCGAGCGTTCCATTTGAGTTACCCATCGCGTGTGAGTACTCACACATAATGAGCGGTCTAGTTCCCAGGTTGGACTTTGCATAGGAAATTATTGCGTCGATAGATGGATACATCGGACACACCACATCAGTAAGCGACGGGTTAGCAGTCCAGTATGGGCGGATTGCACCCTCGTAGTGCAATGGACGAGATGGATCAAATTTACGAACGAAGGCGGCTGCCGCCTCATGATTTGAACCCGCTCCAGATTCATTTCCGAGTGACCACATTACGACACTTGGATGATGGATATCCCGCTGGGTCATGCGCGCAACACGATCCACCCAAGAAGTTAAGTATCGGGAATCATTGCAGAGTGAATCTAGGAATGCATGAGATTCTATATTGGCTTCACCAATTACATAAAAACCCAACTCATCCGCAAGATCTAAAAAGGCTGGATCGTTGGGATAGTGAGAGGTGCGGACTGCATTGAAATTGAATTTCTTCATCTCAAGTAAATCTGCTCGCATGTCGGCATATGAGACCACACGCCCAGTTTTACGATTAAAGTCGTGACGGTTTACTCCATAAAAAATAACGCGTTTGCCATTGACCAAGAAATTTCTCCCCTTGATGGATACATCTCGAAATCCAATTCGTTGGGTGAATTTCTCGATGACGGTACCCATAGGGTCTTTTAACTCCACATGTAGATGGTAGAGATTGGGCTCTTCAGCCGACCAAGGTTTGATATTTGGAAATTCTGCCTTGAGATGGACCGCTCCAGGTGTTGGAGGTTCAATCTTGTTGACAATCTCCATGATGGGTGCGGGAACATTTCCATCCCAATAGGTACCTTGGAAGAAATCTTTGCTAATCACTTGCACTTCTGCCGGCATCTGCGTCCACTCAATGCGTGAGCTGCCCAATAATTTGGCGTTCAAAACTTTGCTGCGAGCAACACCATCTAGTTTTACTGAGAGAGAGAACCCCAAAAAACTTGCATCTTGAGCAGCCGAAACGGCAGCCCGAATATCGAGTGTTCCAGTCTTTCCGTCAGCCTTCAGGCCAGCAGTTGGATAGAAACGGGCAATGTGAACCCGAGGTGTGATAAACAATTTAACGCTACGAGTGATGCCGCCATGCCACCACTGGTCTTGATCTTCAACATACGTAGCATCTGACCACTTAACAACCTTGATCTGAATCCGGTTCTTACCAGGACTAACCCAATCGCTCACATCAAAATCTGCGGCAAGCCTTGAATCTTTAGCCATGCCGACCTCGTGCCCGTTAATGCTCAATATCACTACAGACTCAAAGCCTCCAATCTGCACAACAATTCGCTCGCCAACCCAGTTATCCAGAACCGTAAAATCCCGCTCGTATATTCCAGTTGGGTTCAACGTTGGTACCAATGGAGGCAATTCATCAAAGGGCATCTGCACATTCGTATAGATAGGCCTATCCCAGAAGTGATGAGACTCTTCTTGCGCAGTCCATAAACCGGGCACCGGAATAGTGGTCCAACTGCGTCCCGGAAGGTCATCGGGTGAACGAAGTAATTGAAAATCCCATTGTCCATCAAGTGATACAAAATCCTCGTGAGCAATATTTAACATAGGTTCACGATTGACCGATGTAGTTTCAGGACTAGTCCAATATTTCATTCATTTACTCCAAAAAGGATTGATAGTAGTATCGAGGAACTGGTGCTACACGCACTACTCCACTCTAAATCCCATTACTAATCAAGTAAAGGATTCAACGCGAGTGAGAAAACAAATAGGAGGATCGTTGTCCAGTTCAGAAATCATCACCCTCTCCTGCGCAACAAGTTCAATTATTTTCGATACTTCAGATAACAATTTAGTTATCAAACATTGGGGAGCACGCATTGAGAGATCGGGTGCGGGCCTCCAGGCAGCTACAACCAAATCAGTTGCACATAGTGGGTTTGATCAACCTCTGGCATTTGGAGTGCTCCGCGAGTACTCCAGGGGCTTTCTTGGGCATCCAACGATTAGCGGGCATCGAAATGGCAAAGCCTGGTCCACTCTCTTTTCTCTCGTACACATTGATCATACGGATCCAACGCTTACTGCCCATTTTGCAGATTCATCAGCACATCTCAAGTTAGAAATGACCTATAACTTGAATTCTTATGGAATTCTGAAGGTCAGTGCAACACTTATCAATACAGGTATCGATTCATACAATCTGGAGCAATTCTTATATTGGCTTCCTCTACCAGATCGCACCGATGAGGTCTTAGATTTCACAGGTAGGTGGTCTCGTGAACGCCATCCGCAGCGTAACGCTATTCGCTATGGATTAACCACCAGGGAGATCCGTGAAGGACGCAGCGGACACGATTACACCATTGCTCAACTCGCGCTTTCAGGCAGTGCAGATTTTGAGCAGGGAGAGGTCTGGGGACTGTCAGTCGGGTGGAGTGGAAATTCCGTTCATCATGTAGAACGACTAGCTACAGGTGAAATATCCATTGGTGCAGGAGAACTCCTGGAACCAGGAGAAATTATTGTGGAACCAGCAGCCAGATATGAAATTCCACCTGTCATTGCAAATTATTCAGACCAGGGCCTAGACGGGCTTAGTCACAATTACTACCAGTGGCTGCGAGCCAGACCAGGACACCCCACTAATATCCGGCCTCGCCCAATGACTCTCAATGTCTGGGAGGCAGTGGCTTTTGATCATGACGCGGAGAAAATTAAAGCAATTGCCGATGTTGCCGCCGAAGTTGGGGTGGAGCGCTTTGTTTTGGATGATGGCTGGTTTAACTTGCGGCGCCATGATCGCGCCGGGCTAGGTGACTGGGTTGTCGATAAGAGCGTATGGCCAGATGGGCTAGCCCCGATCATCGAGTACGTCAACAACAAAGGTATGGAGTTTGGGCTCTGGTTTGAAGGAGAAATGGTAAATCCCGACTCTGACCTGTTTCGCGCTCATCCGGAATGGATTCTGCACGAATCCGGCCGCACCCCTCCCACGTGGCGTAATCAACAGGTTCTCGATATCACTCATCCCGAGGCTTACAAACATGTCCTCAATCAAGTTGATGCCATCCTGAGCGAATACAACATTGCCTACATCAAGTGGGACCACAATCGTGTTCTTGTTGATGCTGGGCATTTGGGCCAGGCAGCAATTCACAATCAAACAGCGGCCATTTACCGCCTTTTTGCCGAGTTAAAGGTGCTTCACCCACAATTAGAGATTGAAAGTTGTGCCTCTGGTGGTGCGCGTATCGATCTTGGTGTGATTGATTACGTTGATCGATTCTGGACGAGTGATAACAATGACGCACTGGAACGCCAAATGATCCAACGTTGGACCGGAATTGTCATACCTCCAGAACTCTGTGGAACCCACATCGGACCTCGCCCAGGTCATCAAAATAGACGAGTTACCGATATTTCCTTCCGAGCGATAACTGCTCTCTTTGGCCACGCGGGTATTGAATGGGATTTAACAAAGGCAGAGCCTTATGAAATTGAAACTATCAAAAGTTGGATCTCTCTCTACAAAACAAAGCGGAATTTGCTCCACCGCGGTAAGACGATCCGTGTAGATCATCCAGATTCCAATTCATTTGTATATGGAGTCGTGGCACAAGATAAATCTGAGGCGCTCTTTGCCATCGCTGCTCGGGATATGTCTGAGTCAACTTTCCCCGCCATGGCGAGATTTCCCGGCTTAGAGCCAGAACGGATTTACACCGTGAACGTGATTACTGATGCTGGCACCGGAAAGAGGATGCAATCCCAGGAGCCAGCGTGGATGCTAGCTTCTGGTGGAATCACCTTAAGCGGCAGAGAACTCGCAACAATTGGGGTTCGTCCCCCAATTCTGCCGCCTGAGAACGCAATCTTGATTGAGATCTCAGGACAGTAAAGATTAACCCTTGGTCGATCCAAGAGTTAAGCCCGCTACGAAATGTTTGCGCATTGCAAAGAAAACGAGCAGCGTAGGTATAAACGCCATGCATGCACCGGCAGCCAGTAAGTTGTAGTCAGTATTGAACTCACCTTGCAAATTCGAAAGCGCTGCCGTGATTGGACGCTTATTGCCAGTTTTGAGGAGCACTACCGCCCAGAAGAAATCGTTGTAAATCCAGGTAGTCATCAAAACTCCAAGGGAAGCGAGAGCAGGACGGAGTAACGGCAAGATGATTCGGAAGAAGTGATTCCAAACATTTGCACCATCTACTAGTGCTGACTCAGAAATCTCTTTCGGAATCGTGCGCAAGAAGTTTGTTAAGACGAATGTAGCAAATCCAATTTGAATCGCTACATGAACCAAAATCAATCCAAGTTGAGTGTCATACAGCACCCCGTTGCTATTAATGAAATGAGGCACATGAATCTTCAAATAAATTCTGAAGAGCGGAATGAAGAGCAATTGCGGCGGAAGCAAATTACCAGCGGTAAAAAGCATCAACATCGGTACGCTAAATCGCGACTCATAACGACTGAGCACGAAGGCGATCATTGAAGCCAGGAAGAGGGTCAGGACTACAGCTGGAACTGCTACCTCAACTGAGTTCAAGAAGAAAAGCCACATCCGAGACTGAACGAAGGCGTGAATGTAGTTATCAAATGTCAGGTGAGTTGGCCAAGAAACAACGCCCTTTACTACAACATCAGCAAATGGACGGAAAGATTGCAAGATGGTAAATAAAATCGGTGCAATCCAGATGAGTGAGAAAATGGAAAGAACTCCAATAGCAACCCGTTGCCCAGTTTTACTCTTTTCCCCGGTAACCATTTAGTCATTTCCTTTACTGAAGTTCTGATACAGATAGATCATTATCGGGCCTAAGCAGATCAGGAAGAGCAAAGTTGCATAAGCCGAACCCCAGCCAATACGGGTGGATTCACCTTGAATATTTTGGTAGACCAAGACTCCGAGGGTTTGTAGCCCATTGGTTCCTCGATTAATAATGAAGACCAGGTCGAAGGCACGAAGGGATTCGATAATGGTTACAACCACAATGATCACGTTGACCGGACGCAATGAAGGAATAATCACGCGTCGGAAGGTATACCACTCGGTGGCTCCATCAATAGCTGATGCTTCCCGGAGTGACGGATCTACAGATTTCATTCCTGCTAAGTACAGCAACATGATGTAACCGATATGCCGCCAGGAGGCAATGAAAAGCACGACCCAAATATTCTTACTCGGATCACCAAGCCATGAAATAGCGGTATCGGAGTTAGTATTTCCAAGCAGTGAATTCAGAACACCATCGGTGAAGAAGATGTTATCCCAAATAATTCCAGTTACCGCCAGTGAAATTACGAGCGGAAGATAGAAGGCTGTTTGATAAAACTGCGTACCTTTCAGGTTCTTATCTATGTAGTAAGCGAGCAGAATTCCAAGTGGAGTAGCAATGAGGGCAAATACCGCAAGCCACAAAATATTGTTGCGGATCGCGATCGGTAGATTTGAATCCAATTGGAATATCTGCCGATAGTTGGTAAAGCCAACCCAATGAATATCCTTAAGCCCACCGATCCCATCCCAGAATGTAAATGAGAGCAAAATTGTGCAGATTGCGGGGATCCATACAAACAACACGTGAAGAAGGGTTGGTACTCCTACAAAAGCGGTTAAGGTAACTCGATCGCTACCGCTGAAATTGTGGGAACCTTTTTTCTTCTTCTTCTTCGCAACACCGGCCGACTCCAAGGGCTTTTCAAGAACGCTTGTCAATTATTTTTTCCTCTTCCTAGTCCATTACCACGCCACATGAAAACG
>JAYTQV010000092.1:0-5972 GCA_043746515.1 Actinomycetes bacterium
TTCACTGCCATCGTGATGAGCGAAGAGCGGAGTGTTCATTACATGCATGCCCTTCGGTTGATAAACTGAAAATGAAAAATATTAACCTTTAGTTGCACCTTGAGTAAGACCACCGATGATGAAGCGCTGAAGTGACAAAAAGAGGATCACAAGTGGAATCGAGGCAATGAGTGAACCGGCGGCAAAGGGACCCCAGTTCTGTCCAAACTGTGCTCCCACGAAGGAGTTGAGTCCCACCGCCACGGTGCGCTGATGCACATCCGTTAAGAAGATAGAGGCCAAGATAAATTCATTAAATGTGCCAATAAATGCCAAGAGGGCGGTCACTGCAAGAACTGGGGTAGCAAGTGGGAAGAAGATCAGCCAATACACCTGAGGAGTAGATGCTCCATCTATGCGAGCTGCTTCATCTAGCTCCATCGGAATAGTGTCGATATATCCACGTAACAACCAGATATTTACACCCATGGAGCCGCCGAGATAGATCAGGAGCAACCCACCAAGACTTCCCAGTCCAATCGCCGGGAAGACCGTATAAACGCGCTCCATCATTACATAGATAGCTGCCAGAGCTAAGAAGGATGGGAAGACTTGAACCAAAAGGAGCGCTTGTAATCCAATCCTGCGGCCCCGAAATTTCATTCGGCTAAATGCGAATGCAGAAGCCCCACCAATGAAAACTGCGATAACCGAGTTGGCTGTTGCCAACACAATTGAGTTCAAAATCCAACGAGCGAAAGGCACATGAGGGTCACTAAAGAGCAGATGATAGTTAGCCCAACTAATCTGAGATGGAATGAATGAGCCAGAAGTTAGCGCGCCGGTCGGATTAAAACTCGACTCTATGACCACATAAATTGGAAAGAGAATAAAAAAAATAAGTATCCAAATATAAAGATGGCTCAGGAAGTGGCCTTTGGAACCGCGCTTGCGTTTCTTAACTGCTTGAGTAGCCATTAGCTCACCAGATCCAAAACTCTAGAGCGTCGCAGGCTCCATAGCGATAATGATGCGACAATAATAAAGATCAGCATCGAAATCGCTGATGCCAATCCATAATTTTGGGTAGAACCACTGAACGCTGTCTTATAGGTATATGAAATCAAAATATCAGTGGCGCCTGCAGTCTGTCCTTGCAAGGAATTAGTCGGACCTCCACCCGTCAATAAGTAGATAAGAGAGAAATTATTAAAATTGAAGGCAAATGATGAGATGAGTAATGGGGACAATATTTGTAGCAAGAGAGGCAGTTTTATTCGCCTCAATATTTGGGTGGGATTGGCACCATCCATTTCGGCAGCTTCCTCGAGATCTGAAGGAATAGCTTGCAGCGCTCCGGTACTAATTAAGTAGAAATAAGGAAGTCCGAGCCACAAGTTCACAATCAAAACCATCATTCGGGCTAACCAGGGACTGTTAAAAAAATCGATATGGGTGTGCAGTAACCCATTAATCGCGCCAAACTGCCGATTAAATAACCCTTTCCAAATGAGAATACTCATAAAACTTGGAATCGCATAAGGCAGAATAACGATCGACCTATAAAATCTCTTGAATCGCAGATCCTGCTCAAGAGCGATAGCGAGCAACAGCCCGAATCCAAACATCATAATTACCGTGGAGAAGGCAAAGGCAAAAGTCCAAACAAAGACGCCAACAAATGGTCCACGAATATTCGGATCTGTTAACAAGTGGGCATAATTATCAAATTTACTAAATGCTCTCCAGCCAGGATATAAGACATCCTTAGGGTTATTTACATTCACAAAATTTCCGTTGCCATTATCTTTATATGTCTTACCTGCGGCCGTATCAGTCAACAAACCCGTTGCATGATCTAAATGCACCGTTTGGGTAAGTAGTGCGGCTGTAACCGTATCTTGGGGCTGGATGAAATTTCCGTTGGGCATGGGGAACTTTGCAGCGGTAATTTCGCTATCGAGATTGGCCGCTTGATCTGGGGTGTAAGGCGTAAACCCAGGCAGAGCTACAGCATCGCCATTTGAATTCATCGTAAACTCACCAGGTTTGAGGGTAGTGACAACACTATTAGTGGCTAAATAAGAGATGTGAGTCGCTGGATTAGTAAGCAGAGCCGAGAATGTGCCTTTGTCAACACCTAAAACCATATCATAAGAGGTATTTGCGGCATCTGGGGTCAACCCGTTATTTAATAATTGGGTGATGGCATCAGCCTTGGAAACTATGTTTCCAGATTGAAAATTGAAAAATGACATCTGTACCGTATAAACAACTGGGATAACAACAAATAGTACGAGAAAGATCAAGCCTGGAAATAGAAATTTGAATGGCATCGTACGTTTAGAAAAATAAACGATATTTGCAAGTACGGCTACGAGGATGATGATAAGTTCAATAATTCCAGAGCGCTTATGAAGCGCCGCTAAAAACATAGCGAGCAAGATTGCATCCACGGAACCCATAAAAATTATTTTTAAAATTAGGGCAATAGTTCCAGTGAAGCCAGATAAGCGATTCACGTGAACCTCCGTTCCCTTTTTGTGCCCAACAAATCTGAAAGATAGAGTATTACGGTTTTTCCTTAAAATGCTTGAAAGAGAACTAGCCGACAGTATCTACTGCCGGCTAGTTCTCAATATATTTATTTAATATTTATAGACTAAAGAGATGCAGCAGCATCTGCGAAGTCTTTTGCTTCAATTGCAGCAGCAGCATTTGCACTGGCAGTAATGTCTTTACCCTGTACAAAAACTGCAGTGTAAAAGGCACTTAGTGTGTCATACCAGTTAGTTCCGCCTGCCTTGTCATCAAGCAGCGCACTCACCTGAGGAGTACCAGATTGAGCGGCTTGAGCAACACCCAGTGTCAGAGGATCTGTCACTTGAGCAACTGCAGGACCATTGGCTGGTGGACGTTGTGAAGCTTTGTACATAGCCACCTGTCCTGGTGTCGATGCAAAGTATCGCAATAGCAACTGGCGTGCACCGATTGAGACTTTATGAGTAGCTGCGTATGAAGTTAAAAAAGCACCAGAGTAATTAACCCACTGAGCAGCGGTTCCACCATTTAGACCAGGGATAGCTGATAGTCCAAAGCTCATGCCAGCCTTTGCATACCCGCCATAGTTCCAAGCGCCTGTGATAGCAAATGGAATCTTTCCTGCTGTAAATGCAGCGTTGCAACCATCCCATTGGAAGAAGCCATTTGACTTGCCTGATGAATCAAGCAGGTACTTCTTGGCATTTCCAATGTATGCAGCAGAATTAAGAACGACTTTTGTATAGTTTGGGTGGCTCTTAGAAATATCCCAAGCACCTCCTCCTAGCGCATTAAGTACGGCTTGAGATCCCCATGTGCCGTCCACGGCGCAAATTCCACCGGCTAGACCTTTGGAGACCTTATTAGCGTTGTAGTAGTTGATCATCTGTACCATGCTGGTTGGAGCGGAGGTACCGAACAAAGACTTGTTGTATACAAGTGCCGTTGTATCGATATCAAGTGCAACTCCATATTGCTTGCCTGCATATGACATTGCCGAGATGGCACCCTTTGAGAATGCAGAGTTAACGCTTCCTGGTTGGATAGCCGCAAGTTTTCCAGATTTAGCATCAAGAACGAACGATGCAGGACCAGTAATTACATCAGGAGCACTGGCTGCAGACGCCTTAGACCACGCATCTTGCAGAGCCGTGAGGCTTGAGAAGAACTTAACTTGAATTTTGTAGCCGTTTACGATGGAAGTATTACCACCGATCAACGTTGTGAGTTGAGGGCCACGTACGTCGTCGGCCCAGACGATAATGGTTCGAGTTGAAGCGTTCGCACTTGGTACTAGCAAGGTCGAAGCTGCAAGTGCTGCGGTGGCTACTATGCCAACGAGACCGAGTTTCTTGTTCATGCATTCCTCCATGGATTATTTACTACAAGGTCTCCCTTGTAAGTATCGACGCGTGTCGAGCACTGGTGCTAATGTATAGCCCGAGGCTGTGAAATAGAAGCCGAGAACACTCAACAATGAGATTGTGACAAAAGAGTTATAAATGATTACCCGCGCTGATGTTGCCAAAAAGGCTGGAGTCTCTGCCAGCACAGTCACCTATGCCTTAACTGGCAAACGCTCCATAAAGCCAGAAACTCGCGCCAGGATCCTGCAGGTAGTCGCAGAACTTAACTATGTCCCCCACTTTGCCGCCGGTGCCCTCGCAGGGGGCAAATCAAAGACTCTAGCCATGCTCTTTCCGGGCAGCGCTGCTGGAATATCACCTGTGGCCCTCCAATACATCACAGGAGCTGTAAACGCTGCGAGCGAACGCGGATATGCCCTCATTCTCTGGCCCGCCCACAACGCTGATATGAATCAAATCGTCACACTCGCCAAATCGGGGCTTCTTGGGGCGGTAATACTCATGGAGATTCACCTCCATGATGCTCGAGTCACCTTATTGGTGGAACAGAACATTCCTCTCACGATGATCGGGCGAACCATAGATCCACGTGACATCAATTACGTAGATCGAGATTTCGAAGAGGTGGCACGGCGCGCGATCGACTACTTCCATGAATTAGGGCATATCAATATCGCTTTCTTGACCCAAAAGAGCGAAAAAAGAAGCGAAGATCCTCGAGGAGTGGATCAAAGATTTCAATCTGCAATTTTGAACCAAGCTAAATCCCACGGCATCAAGGCGATCGAAATTCCTAGTTTGAATGATGCTGATGCTGGTCGGATGGCTTATCAAAAAATGCGCAAGAAACATCCGAAAGTAACTGGTGTTCTAGCGCTTCCTGATCTGGCCACCATCGGGTTTATCAATGGTGCACATGAAGAGGGAATTTCTATACCTGGAGACCTATCCGTCATTTCAGTAAATACTCCTCGCGCACAGATTCATATGTCGTGGCCAAAACTTACTACTGTGGACTTACCTGCATATGAAATGGCCGCATCTGCAATAAACATAACTATTGATGAACTGGAAGAGATCGCCAACCCGCATAAACAACAACTGTGGGCTGGCGAATTAATATTGGGAGATACAACGGCGCCACATCGTCAGTAGCGCCGCTCCCATTTAAGCATCTAAGAACTAGTTATGCAGTTGGTGAACGGTCTCATCCCAACCTTTTACCTCTTTTGGAGTACGAGGTCCAGGACCAACATAACGCGCAGATGGACGTATTAAACGACCAGTTCGCTTCTGCTCCAAGATATGTGCCGACCACCCAGCGGTACGTGCTGCGGTAAACATAGAAGTAAATAGTGGCGCTGGAACTTGTGCAAAATCCAGAACAATGGCGGCCCAAAACTCCACATTTGTTTCAAGTACTCGCTCTGGATGGCGCTCGTGCAATTCAGCGAGCGCAGCTTGCTCAAGTGCGAGAGCAACTTCATATCGAGGTGCACCTAGCTCTTTTGCAGTTCTACGAAGAGTGCGGGCGCGAGGATCCTCGGCGCGATAGACGCGATGTCCAAAGCCCATAAGGCGCTCACCACGATCCATAAGCCCTTTCACATAAGCGCGAGCGTCTCCCATTTTTTCCACGCCTTCAATCATGCTCAATACGCGAGCGGGAGCTCCACCATGAAGTGGTCCAGACATTGCCCCGATTGCGCCAGAGAGTGATGCCGCAACGTCTGCACCGGTGGAGGCAATAACGCGCGCGGTGAATGTTGATGCATTCATGCCATGTTCGGCAGCAGAAACAAAGTAGGAATCAATAGCACGAACGTGCAGCGGATCAGGTTCTCCGCGCCAACGAATCATCATGCGTTCAACAACTGTATGCGCCTTGTCGATCTCGGTCTCTGGTACCACTGGTTGAATCACCCCGCGCGCTGACTGGGCCACATAAGAAAGAACCATGACCGATGCGCGCGCGAGATTAGAGCGCGCATCATCATCAGAAATATCTAAAAGTGGTTTCAATCCCCACGCTGGTGCTAGCATGGCAATGGCTGATTGAACATCTACGCGCACATCACCGGAGTG
>JAYTQV010000093.1:0-3478 GCA_043746515.1 Actinomycetes bacterium
ATCGGGATTGTTTGCTGCTGCCTGCGCAAGCTTGAATGAGTCGCCGGTTATGTCGGCAAAATCTATGACCTCATCGCGCTGATAATGATGTCCTAGAACCATGACCGATTGACCTAGTTTTGCTCGTGCAATGGTGGCCCGTTCGACAAGAAAAGGATCACTCGGAGCGGGAAGTTGGCCATCACAAGAGACTCCGCGCTCACTCAAGGGATCGCTCTCTCTTCCCAAAAGTAAGAGGTCTGTCAGTCTTCCAGAGGTCATAGCAGGATTTTAGAGGTATTATTTCCCATATGAGTACTGAAACTGTCCAAGAGGTAGCAACCCAAAACACGAGCGGAATTATTTTGACCGACGTTGCTGCTACCAAGGTTGCCGCGCTTCTCACTCAAGAAGGACGCGATGACTTGAAACTCAGAGTTGCCGTCCAACCAGGAGGCTGTTCTGGACTTCGCTACCAGCTTTACTTCGATGATCGCGCCTTGGATGGTGACACTGTCTCTGAATTTGGGGGTGTCAAGGTAATCACCGACAAGATGAGTACCCCCTACCTCATGGGTGCTTCTATCGACTTCGTGGATACGATCGAGAAACAAGGGTTCACGATCGATAATCCAAACGCTCAAGGCTCGTGCGCCTGCGGCGATTCATTCAATTAAGCAATTAATTCGTAAACTCAACCTATGAAAGTTGCGGTCGCTGGCTCGGTTGGACGCGACCACTTAATGACCTTCCCTGGTAAATTCACTGATTCCCTGGTTGAAGGTTCTCTAGCAAAAGTCTCGCTCTCTTTCCTGGTCGATAATCTTGACATCCATCGTGGTGGCTGTGCTGCGAACATTGCATTTGGTATGGGGGCGCTAGGGCTCAACCCATTTTTGGTAGCAGCCGTAGGCAAAGACTGGGCAGATTACAACGATTGGCTGGTTCGCCACGGAGTAAATACTGAACATGTCCGAATCTCTACCTCGCTGTATACCGCGACTTTTATCGTGACTACAGATGAAGAGCTCAATCAAATCGCGTCGTTCTTTCCAGGGGCTATGTCGGAAGCGCGCGAGTTAGATATAGAGCTAATCGCCGAACGAGAAGGTGGAATTGATCTCTTTTTAATCGGGCCAGATGATCCAGAAGCAATGATGCGCCACTCGAATTCTGCTCGGCGTTTAGACATTCCTTTCGCGGCCGATCCTTCGCAACAATTGGCAAGAATGGATGGCGAATCTGTTAAGCAATTGGTTGTAGGTGCTCGCTATCTTTTCTTAAATGAGTACGAGCTAGCATTGATTTTGCAGAAGACTGGCTGGTCAGATGCTGAGCTATTTGATCAAGTTCAGATTCGCGTAGTAACGCTGGGTGCCAAAGGCGCTCGCATAGAAGAGCACGGCGAGCCAACAATTACTGTTGGCGCTCCCGATGAAAAAGCGAAGATCGACCCCACTGGTGTCGGCGACTCTTTTCGTTCTGGCTTTTTGGCCGGTCTCTCATGGGGGCTGGGGCATGAACGTTGTGCGCAGTTAGGTTCAATGGTTGCGACTTTTTGTCTTGAAACGAAGGGAACACAGGAGTATCGCTTTGATCGCGAGGATTTCATGGGGCGGTTCCAAGAGGCTTATGGTGAATTGGCAGCACACGAAGTAGTGCTACACATCAATCCGAGGATGGGACTATAGGCGTCTAACCAAGAAACTGCTGCTGGATAATACTTCAAAGGTATTTCCAGTCATTCTCGCCCACGCGCTTAAGTCTGGCAGTGTTGCAGGATCATCGCTCAATAAAGTGATTTCGGAGTGTTCCGTGAGCGCCTTCGCCAATTTGATAATGGGAATCGGGCAGCGCGCCCCCAAACAATTTAATTCCATCAGTCCCGCGCCTGCAACACTAATTCCTTGAGGAGAGATAGAAATTCATTCACAGCCGATTCCTCGGCGTTAAGGTGAAGAGTGAGCCGAATATTTCCGTGAGTAAGTATTCCCATTGCGGCAAGAACATGGCTCGGCTCCATATTGGCAGCGCTACAGGCAGAACCGGAATCGACCGAAAACCCTCGCCGATCCAATTCGCTAACGAGTAACTGGGCATCGACGTAGAGGATTGAAAAGGAAAGTAAGTGGGGGAGTGTGCTACCTAGCTCTCCCGCTAAATCAATATCGGGAATCTCGAACTTTAAATACTGACGGATACTCTGGTTCATGGCACGCACATCTGCTAATTTTCTTTCGAACTCCAATGCGTGAGCCTCTAGCGCTATGGCGCTTGCCATTACCAAAGGGAGTGAAATTTCAGGGGTAGATATTCGGGTCTCCCTGTGTGGTAACGGATTCTGCCATACCCCCTTATCGTGGATGGCGAAGATCCCTAATCCAGCGGGTCCTGCCCAAGCCTTAGAACTCCAGAGGCAGGTGTGCCATCGATCGGGCAATTTCAATAATTCTCCAGATGCGGTCGCATCGACAAAAACACGGCCTCGAAATTCCTCAGGGTGGCGCGAAATAATTCCCGTTTCGCCATTAGCGCTCTGCCAGGCTAAGACATCACCTGGAGCTCCTTGTGGATACTGTACAAAGCCGTCGAGAGCGACGTGGAGCTCTGCGCCATGCGCGTGATCGGCAACTGCGAAAACTTCGGTTCGATCAACTGATGAGAAGTAAAGTGTGGAATCGACGTCGAGTAGTCCACTAATTCCCATATGAAATCCCAGGCTGGAATCTGCCAAAATTTCTACCTGGTCGGGTCGAATTCCAAGGTGAAATGCAAAGGTCTCCTTGGCTTCATTGAGTAAAATATAGGCTTCGCGAGAACTTTGGTGCACCTTAGTTGGATTGGCCCAACCTCGATCGAATGCCTCGAGCAAGAGCGCCTTGGCCGCAGGGTGCAGTGGTGTTTCGCTCTGGAAATTGCCTGTGATTGAACCCACCCTAAGAACGGTACCCTCTGAGGACACGCTTCGCGAGCGAGATGGTTATCCTTCTCCCATGCGTCGTAACAGCCGGATTCTCGGACTTTTAGTAATTTCGGCTAGCACCTTGTTGCTGAGCTCATGCTCTAACAAGAACATTTCAGGTTTAGGTTTTCCAAAAGGCGCTTCCAGCGTGAACAACACCTCCGGCTCGCTTTGGTACTGGGCATGGTTCACTGCCGCCATCGTTGGAGTCATTACGTTAGTCCTGATTTTTTGGCCGATCGTATTTCATCGCAAAAAGAGCGAAGAGTTTCCTAAGCAAACCCGCTACAACATTCCCGTCGAGGTGGCTTACACCCTGATTCCATTTCTGATTGTGGCTGTTCTTTTTGGGTATACCGCGCGCGATGAATCTCGAATTACAAAGGTAGATACGCCAGCAACTGCGCCTCACAACATAGCGGTGAATGGCATTCAATGGTCTTGGCAGTTCACTTACAATGATGTAGCCAATGCACCCACTGTAACGGGTACTCCTGCGCAACCGCCAGAGCTCGTTCTCCCGTTAGGACAAAAAGT
>JAYTQV010000094.1:0-9016 GCA_043746515.1 Actinomycetes bacterium
TGATGACCTGGGACTTGGAATTAGGGCGGGAATCAGACATCCCCAAGTGTCAACTATCTCCTGAGACATGAGTCAACTAAGTGCTGGAACAGAACACCTTCAAGCGCACAAATTTTTTAGAATTCAAAGCTCTCTACTCAGGCTTCCTGTAACTCCGCCACTGTTCATCTACCAAGAAGCCCAAACTTCGCACTGTCGATTGGCTCGCTTCATTAACGGCCGCTCCGCCAGTTGAAAATATCCTCGCACCAAGTTTCGCATGGGTAATAATTGCAAAGGATGCAATTGATGAACCAACACCCAAACCTCGATGCTCTCGTCTCACGCTTCCGAAATCTATATTTATCTCTTCTGCTCTTTTTGAGGTCGCTCCAGCACCGATTAGAAGTTCTTCTTTAAAAGCTCCAAATACCCAGCATCCAGGTTTCCAGAGCGCTCCAGTACTTTCAATAGTTGGCATGGCTTGTGCCGTCGCTGGTGTGTAGGGGTAATCGGGATTATTTAACACTTCAAGTTCTAGGACTTGATCAGCAAACCCAGGAGCAAGAGATTCCACACGGTAACCCAAGGAATCTAATCTAGAAATCTTCTCTGAATATCTATCCAAATTAATCGAGTTGCTTAACCTTAGATGAGCCCCCCATGATTCCCCAACAATTTTGTATCCACGCGCTTCAAGCTCTAAGCACTTGGGGTCGAGTACATTGACTATCTCAATTTCTGAACTCACCCTTACAGTTTACTGTCTGATTGTTTAACATAAACTAGATAGAAGGGTTGATTCCTATTTCGCAGTTCCATCCCCGAGGCTTACTCTTTTAGATTTTGTATTCACTTCACCGCCAACGGTATTGACCTATGTCATACTTCGTGTGCTATCAGATTGGCAGGTAAAGGGATTTAACCTTCGAGTTAAATCCCTTTGCTATTTAGTGTCCACATCCTTTGATTACTCACATACTCCATTTGTACAATTAACTTGATCTAGGTACCGCATACATACTTTTCTTGAGAAGTTGGCGTGGTGTAACTGGCAGCACATCGGTTTTTGCCAATCTGATAGTGCGGGTTCGAATCCCGTCGCCAACTCCTCAGTCTCGTACTGTTTTACCGATCGCATGGCAGTGGTCCTTTAAGTAAAACGAGTTGAGCGGGGGTCTCGAGATTTCTCCCAAGATCATCAATTTCATTAATCCATTTTCCCATTCGTTGTAACCTTTTAACATATCTATCGCAGGCGGCGGATTGAAACGCGCCTTTTCCACGGGCTTTGAATCGTCACCGATAATTACTTGACCAGTTCGCGTTTCTCCTTGATTAATTCTTGCGCCAGTTGTTCCTTCTACTGTTATCCCCTGAAGTTCTGACAGGACGCTGATACAGATTGGTTTTGTTTTGATAAGATCGAGCCCACGATATGCAGCGCGAATATAGTTTCGAATTTCCTTAACGGCTGCTGAGATATTTGTTTCTTCGACGAAATCCCCTTCAAGAATATCCTGAAGCGGAGCATATGTACCCTCAAGGGCAGAGGTACTTTTTGCTTCTCGTGCGAGTGATGGCCTCAAAAGGATTTCTGGTTTCGGTAATCGCTTGAGACATTGTTGCAATTGGCCAATTGCTACAGATGCAGTTGAAACCAAAGTGTGTGTTTTAATGCTGAGTCGTATGGCGCGCGGTAGATCTTGCGGCACAAACGCGTGGTGTTCGTAGTATTCGTCTCTTCTGCTGTTGTGACCCGTTATCTGAACCAAAGTCCCCAATTCGGGTGAAGTGAATTGAGAGAGATCCATAATTTTTGCCCCCCTGGGCTTCAAACCTATAAATTACATCCTTGAATTTATAGTTTGTCTCTCAGGGGTTTCTTAGATTTTCCGAACCAACTGACTCTTTCGATCAGCGCCCAAGGCAAGGGAATATAATTCCAATAATTCCAATAATTCCAATAATTCCAAAAGTCTCTGCTCGCGAGTTCGTCGAAGGTGCCGTGAGTGACCTAACGCTAGAGGGCGATTTCAAATTCCCAATGTGATCCCGTTTGATTTGCCGTGTATTCACCAACTCCGGTAATGGTACTTAATTCTCCCGTTCCAGATCCCGCGATTATGGAGAGCGTGGATTTGGCAACGCCCTCTACAAAAGTACCTGAATCATTAGCGACAAAACTTCCAGATTTCCCACGAACAGTTCCAATAACTCTTATTTGACCAACGTACTGTGCTTGGGCTTTGTGCATATCATCAATGTCGAAAGTGGAGTAAAACATAAGGTACTCAACTTTTGCCATTCCTTGTATGTCGCCTTCAAAATTGAATTCGGCAGAGACTCTGGTTAACTTGAAACGATCTTCAATAATTTCGATATCTTTTTCCTCCCAATTTATTGGGGTGTAGCTACCGTTGATTCGCATTCGGATCCTCCTTTGATTTGTTATTTAGGGGAATCTAGTCCCTAGGGCGACCCCTGCGATAAAAGTATTTTTTATTTTCGTACAGACTTGAACTTTCGAAAGTGGGTAAAGGAGATGGAGGAGAGTTTTTCCAGAGGTGAAGGTAATTCTTACGATAGAGATATTTCTGGCTACACATTTCTTCGCGGGGTAGTTGGCAGCGGTAGAAATCGAAAACTCGACGCTGGCTGTGGCATGAGGCGCTAGCCAAACCATGCCACCTCGTCTTTGGTAGATCACTTTAGAAGCTGATAGTCCAACTGGCACAAAAGGAGTTTGGGAGTAACTAAGGAAACCAGTTTGTGCTGCTGGTATACCTGTTAAGGAGCAACTTGTTTTTGAATGATTGATGATCATGAGGTTGATATAGGTAGTCCCAGCGGCGCCTCCATTGTCTCCAACTTTCGGACTTAACGAGGAATATGTACAAGGAGCAAACTTGCCCGTTGCCTCAACCGTTGTCGGCAAAAGGAGAAAGCTCGAAATGAAAGAGAGAAGAATTGCTACCTTTAGAAAAGTGCGAACTGAAACGGCCTTCTGCACGTTGTCACAACCCTTTAGGATCATTAAAGGAGCCTACTCCTACGCATTTTTATTACAATTAATTTCAAAAGGGTAAACTGAAAGAGTCAATCTTTCTGAGAGTACTCTCACCTAGAGCTATTTCTCCTCTTTCTCGACTCTTCTATCTAGTTAATCATCTAAACTAATGGTTTACCCTGGTAAAACTCGTGATGGGAAAGAGATGCACTTTTTAGTTGTTGAGGATGAGGTAGAGATGGCTACTTTGATTCAGCGTGCTCTCGAAAACGAAAACACCAGAATAACTCTTGCTCATGATGGTGAAGTAGCGATAAGAAAAATTCAAACAGAAGAGTTCGATTTGGCGATCATGGATATCATGATTCCAAAAATCGATGGAATAGAAGTAGCTAAAAGGATACGACAGGCAGGGATAAATCTTCCGATACTTTTTCTCACCGCTCGGGATGCGGTTACTGATCGGGTGAGAGGGCTAGAAGTCGGGGGAGATGATTATCTAGTCAAACCTTTTGAATTTATTGAGCTCCAAGCCCGAGTAAAGGCACTTACCCGCCGAGTTAATAAAAAGGGTAAAGATCTATTTGTTATCGGAGAGTTGCGCTTCGAAGTCTCATCGCAAAGGGTTTCATTAGGTGGGAAACTCCTGACTTTGAGTCCAAAAGAGTTCTCCTTACTCCTTTTCTTAGTTAGAAATCTAGGAGCCTCTTTTTCTCGCCAACAAATCTTGGAAGAGGTTTGGGGTACGACGGACTTTATTGATCCAAATGTCGTCGATCAATATATAAGTTACCTCAGAAAGAAACTAGATAACAAAGATAATTCTCCAGTGATCGAAACTATTAGGGGTGTTGGTTACCGCTTAAATAAAAGTGCAAACTGATGGCCATCTCCTTTAAACTAAAAGTAACTATCACCAATTTACTTTTGGCTTCAATTTTCCTTGGGGTGGGAAGTTTGGGAACAAATCACCTTTTGAACTCAGTAGAGAAAAATACTGCGCAAAGTATCTTGGATTCAGAGGTCAATTCTCTTCTCATCTCTATTTCAGCTCTTGGGATTAATGGATCCAAAGCGACTCTGGCACCCAAGGTTCCGGGCCAACTTGCCCTTGTGGTCGACCCGCAAGGAAAAATTCTCTTGAATTCTTTCTCCTCATTAGAAGTCAGTGAAGTCAACCAACTTCTGATACATCCGAACGAGAAAATCTTCAAATTCCACTCAAGCGAGGGCGAATTTTGGATTTCAAAACGAGTCCAAGATAGTCCGGGTGGAAAGTGGCAAATCGTTGTCGCTCACAATAACGAAATAACTGCGGCCTTTGCCCACAACACTTTTAACCTCTTTCTTTGGATAGGAATCCTCTTACTTCTTATGGTGGTCCTCGGCTCTTGGATTCTTGCTAGGTACGTTTTGTTGCCGGTGACTCGAATTCAAAAACAAGCGGAGGTCATGATTGAAGAGGATTCGAATGAACTTCTGGCTGTCTCGCCCGCCGGGGACGAACTGTCGCAATTAGCTCTGACTCTAAACGCGCTACTTTCCCGGTTGCATTCCTCGCTATCACGAGAGCGCCAATTAGTAGCTGATGTGAGCCATGAACTCAGGACACCCCTGGCAATTTTGCAAGGCAAACTCAAACTTTTAGAGCGCGAATCAACTGGGACTTCTCATGATGATCTACTGGGGCTGTCCAAGAACACTCAGAGAATAATCTCCCTCACCGAAAATTTACTGTTTTTAGCTCAACCAAATACGGGTTCAGATTTTGTCGAAGTGAGTGCTGATGAAAGTCGGACACTTGTCGCGGAGGCAATTGACCATGCTCGTATGCTAGATACGGGTAAGAATTTAAATATTGATTATGAAATCGATTTTGATGGTGTCATTGCCATCTCGACAGAGAATTTTAGTAGAGTCCTTGATAACTTGCTTTCAAATGCGGTGGCAAACTGTGATGCCAATGCAAGCATTGATCTAAATTTTACTCAAAATAGCGAATATGCAATCTTAACAATTAGCGATACGGGCCATGGATTTCCAGAAGATTTCATTCCCATTGCATTCGAGAGATTTACACGGGCAGACTCTTCTCGGGAGCGTGGTAGTGGTGGTTCCGGATTGGGGCTTTCACTCGTAAAGTCCATAGTCGATGCAAATGGTGGATTAATAACTATTGAAAATCGATCAACTGGAGGAGCAAAAGTAGAAGCTCTTCTCAAATTAGTAATTTGAGAGTTCTCACAGAAAGAGCCCAAAAAAGTGCAGAAGAAATTTTGATCAACTACCTTTCACTTATCACCAAATAGTTTTTAAAAATTAAAAATTAAAAAGAGTAAAGAAATTCTTTACTCAAAAAATGTATGGGAAAGGCAAGTCATGTCAATCAAGTCCAAATTTGCTCGTCGCTCGGTTTTGGCTCTTGCAGTTGCTGCAACTTCATTTGTAGTACTGCCAACAGTTTCAGCTAATGCAGCCACCATTACTCACCTATCAGTTGTCGCAAAGGGTAAGGCTGAAGGCGTTGGAATGGGTCTAGCTAAGGGTAGTGTCACTGCTCGCTTTACTCTTAACTCAACAAAGAAGACTCTTTGCTACTCGATCACAACTCATGGTGTTTCAGGAATAACAGGTGTTCACATTCACACTGGCGCAGCCGGAGTTAATGGCGGAGTTGCAGTAGCACTCGACCCAACCAAGATTGGTGTTAGAGGATCAACTTGCGTTGCAGTTGATGCTAAAACCCTAGCTGATATTGCAGCTAACCCTTCCATGTACTACTTCAATGCTCACACTGCGAAGTTCCCAAATGGCGCAGTTCGTGGACAACTGAAGTAATAAATTAACCTAGTAACTAGAAGAGGAGCAGATGGCCTTGGTGCCATCTGCTCCTCTTGGCATTGATTTCTATCAATCATTTTCAACTTAATTCCGAGTAATCTCTGTCAATGGGATACCTGGAGGTGCGGTCATGCTAATTCCACAGAAGGTCTTCGAGAATCAATCAATCTTTGTGGTGGGTGCTGGTCAAGGCATTGGGGCTGCAACCGCCAAGATGATTTCTGAGCGGGGCGGCAAAGTGTTTGCGATGGATCTTTCACTTGATGGCTTACAGAAACTGCGTTCAGAAATTCAACTACCTGATGAGCAGGTTCAACAAATTGATGTCAGCAATCCTGATTCTGTCCGTGAGACCATTGCAGAGGCAATACGAGTAGCCGGCAAAGTAGATGCACTCATTAATACGGTTGGTGTCGTTGGTCCGTCGAGTACGAGCGTTGAAAATATTGACTGGTCGGATTTCGAACGTACGTTGCAGATCAATCTCTTCGGAGCGATTTGGTTGACACAGGCTGTTTTGCCCGCCATGAAAGGCGCTGGGTATGGTCGAATCGCTCATGCGGCATCTATCGCGGGCAAAGAGGGAAACCCTGGAATGGCTCCTTACAATGTTTCTAAATCGGGAATGATCGGATTTGTAAAGGGGGTTGCCAAAGAGGTTGCGAAGGATGGGATCACCATAAATTGCATCACACCGGCAGTAATTCGTACTCCGATGAATGTAAATACGAGTGAAGAGACAATGAATTACATGATCTCCCGAATCCCTATGGGACGCGTGGGTGAACCAGAAGAAGTTGCAGAGATGTTGGCTTTTATGGCATCAAAAGCTTGTTCTTTTACCACTGGGGCGGTCTTTGATGCATCTGGTGGTCGCGCTACTTACTAATTCTCTTTATTCACAGTTGCTTTGAGATTATCGAAAGCCAGGTCAATTGCTTTGAGCGCGCCAGCATCTAACTTCACCTGGACTGGACCTCGCTGTTTCGTGGAAGTAAAAATTCCTTGTTTCAACAAGAGATATTTCTCTACTGCTACATAAGCATCTAGTGATGTTTCAAATTTGATAAGTTCGGCAATTGCCGCATGAATTTCTTGGATCTCTTGCATGCGCTCTTTAACTGGAGTTGCCTCGGGTTTGAAAAATACCCGTTCCGATCCAAATTCATTCAGGAGCCGAGCGTAAAGTTCTAGTGGAAGTGGTTGGCCTATGTAGTTACTGGCATCTTGCACCACAAGTGGAACTTTGGTGGCCTCAAGAATTGATCGGTAATAGTTATAGATCTCATCGAATGTTGCAGGATAGGCGGCCGGAGGAGTGGCCATAAAGGCGTGGACCCCATCCGATTCCGCAAGCTTGGCAAGAGTTTGAATATCAATATTTTCATTTTCGCCTAATGGCATCTGAAGTACCGGGTAAATACCTCGCTTCACCAGTACCTCCCCTCAAATTCAATCGGTCAAGAATTGGATGTTAGTCCAAATGGTTAAAGCAGTAGCAATAATTCGCGTAATCTTGAGTCGGAATTCAATTCGGTAGAACAGAATGGAGAATCGAAATGGTTCAATCGATCAATCCCCGTACAGGTGCTTCTTTTGGACCCGAGTATCCCGATTCAACTATGACCGAAGTTGATTCAAATATCGCCAAATCAGAGAAAGCATTTTCCAAATGGTCCACCACCACTTCGTTTAAGCGTGCGGAGGTTCTTGAGGCTGTTGCTGGAGAAATTGATGCTGCAAGTGCAACCCTCGTTGAAATCGCGGATCTAGAAACAGGGCTGGGAGTACCTCGCCTTACCGGAGAGGTGGCTAGAACTACCTTCCAAATCCGGGAATTCGCTCGAGCCATTCGTGATGGAAAATTTGTTAAGCCAGAGTTTGACCGCATGGTTGAAGGAGCACCTCCAGTGGGTCATCCAGAATTAATAAGAACGGTACAACCATTAGGTGTTGTTGTGGTTTTTGGTGCCAATAATTTCCCATTTGCATTTAGCGTACTCGGTGGAGATACGGCATCAGCGCTTGCGGCTGGATGCACTGTCATTGCCAAGGCACATCCATCACACCCACAAACTTCAACAAGTGTTTATCAGATTGCTGCGGATGTCTTTGCGGCACAAGGTTTTGACGACGTACTCACGCTGATTCATGGCGTGTCAGCCGGAGCTCAAGTTCTTAAATCAGAATATATTGCCGCTGGAGCTTTTACTGGCTCGCTCAAGGGTGGTCGAGCTCTCTTTGATATTGCCACGGCTCGCAAGAACCCGATTCCTTTCTATGGTGAACTCGGGAGCGTTAATCCCGTTGTGGCTCTGGCCTCTGGTTTGACTGATCCAAAAGTATTTGCAGGTGCGTATTTAGACTCACTTCTATTGGGTAACGGGCAGTTCTGCACAAATCCCAGCATCCTCTTTCTCCCGAATGATTCACCTGTTGTCTCTGAGATTCAAGACCAGATAAAGGAACGCAAGGCTTCACCATTTTTAAGCCCTGCGACCAAAAAGACCCATGATGCCAACCGCGAAGAGTTGAGCAAGATATTGGGAGCAACTCCAGTAGTTGGCCAAGAGATTTTAGATGGTGGTGTGTATAGCGCCCCAGCGATCATCCTCGCCAGCGCTCAGCAAGCATTTGCAAATATCCAATCGTTGTATCTTGAGTGTTTTGGACCAACGGGTTTAGTGATTACATATGCGAACTTTCACGAGTTGCACGGATTGCTTAATTCTCTGGAGGGAGCGCTCGCGGGCTCGGTTTTCGCTTCAGAAGATGATGTTGACGCGGTTTCGGTATGTGAAGTTATTGCGCAGAAGGTTGGTCGAATCTCTTGGAATTCCTGGCCGACTGGTGTTGCTGTTTCGGTAGGCCAGCAACACGGTGGGCCGTACCCTGCCTCTACTTCTCCAATTCATACTTCGGTAGGGCTGCACGCAATCGAACGATTCCTACGACCTATAAGTTTTCAAGGCTTTCCCGCCAAAGTTGCTGAGCAACTTATTTAAATTCCACTAAAGATTTATGGGACGAGATGGTCGCCCCTTGACTCCCGGATTGATCGCAAAAGTTTTGCCAGATTTTGTCGGAAGACCAGATAGTCCATCGGTTGCGGATGTGATTCTCAGTCGGTGAATTAAATGATGGCTCATTAGCCTTCGATCGCTATACCCTAATGATGTGAAGTTC
>JAYTQV010000095.1:0-39561 GCA_043746515.1 Actinomycetes bacterium
CCAATTTTCGCTCCTAAAATTGCCGAACCAAGAGGGGATCGTTCGGAGTAGACCTCGATTTCACCGTTAGATATCTCGCGTGAACCTAGGAGAAATGTCATGCGATCTCCGGCCATTTCGATCGTGACGACCATGCCAAGACCTACGACCCCAGATTCACTCTCCGGAGGAGTACCGATATGAGCGTTCTCGAGCATATGTTTGAGTTGGCGAATACGCCCAACAATCTTTCCTTGCTCCTCGCGAGCGGCGTGGTAACCACCATTCTCTTTTAAATCTCCTTCAGCGCGGGCAGCCTCAATCTTTTTCACAATGTCAGCGAAGCGAGGACCTTCAAGGTCGGCTAATTCAGCGCGGAGGCGAGCGGCGGCCTCTTCAGTTAACCATGTCTGATTAGTCATAAGACCTCGAGTTTATCCTGGGTAAAGCAGATTTATAAACAGTGAGTAATAGCGGCTGAAACAGCTTGAACTCGGGTCGGAATTACGATGGTTCGAGTGTAGTTGTGCCCACCTGCGGGAATAGTGTCTGTTACCTGTCCGACAATATTTGCCTGCAAGTCACTTGCGGTGAAAGTGCAGGAATGGGTTCGTTTCGCAGACCGAACGCTGATTGAATAGCGAAGTGAAACTTCCCTTGGGCTTGCAACCGAGAATGAGATTAACTCCGTTCTTATCTCGGGATTGGAATAATGCAATGCGGACCAGGTGAGCCAGCTTCCGCCAGCTAGCAATAACCCGATGGCAGGAGCAATCCAGCGTCTTCGGCTTTTCTGAGAACGACCGTAACGCTGAGAGAGATAGTCTTCACCTGCTAGGTCATTCATGCGGGTAAGCATAGGTGAGAAAATCGTAGGATAATTAAGACATGAATGACTCTCCAAATATTAATACTGGTCTTGCGGGATCGGTCGTGATGATTGTTCTGACCGCGGCATTTGTTTTTCTAGTTGTGAGTTTCTACCGCCGCTATAAACGCGCCAGTGAGTTGGATAATGATCAAAAATAAGGCGATTAAATTTGTTGCATCAGGTTTAGCGATGTTGTTGCTTACTGGAGTTTTTTTTGAATTGGGACTGTGGCAGTGGCATCGGGCGCAAGCAACTTCTCGGCAAGGCAAGGTCGTACCAAGTTCTATTCCTGTGCCTATCACGGAAATCGACTCCGCAGGTAAAAATATTTACACGGCAGCTATTAATCGAATAGTCACTATGCAAGGACATTATGTGCATTCGTATGTTGCGCCAACTCAATCCGTGACGGGGGAAGGTTACAAGGATCTCGCTGTTGGTCTATTTCTTATCGCACATAATCAGGCAATTTTGGTGGTACGAGGGCTTAACGATGGCTCACTCAAGCCGACCTCCCAGGAACTTTCTCTCGTTGGACGGTTATACCCGAGACAACAAGAAGATCACGGACTAAACTCCTCAACTTCTCTGGGAAGATTAGATCCAGCATTGGTCGCGGGGGAAGGCTATAACTTATTTGATGGATATGTGATTGCCATGAAAGAGTTTGATTCATCTGGTGCGGTTGTGAGCGGAAGCCGAGTTCCAGCGCCAGTTCTGGAGCAGTCCATTTCTGGTTTTTATTGGCAACACATTTCGTATGTTGTAATTTGGTGGTTCATGGGCTTGTTGGTCCTAACCTCCCCATTTATTTCGAACGCTTCAAGACGTAACGCCAAACTCCAAGATTTGGCAGATAAGGTGAAGGCATGAAAAAAGGTTTAGAAGGCGCGTTGCTACGTTATCGCATTATGGCAATCTGGTCGGGCTGTATGTCACTCCTCTTATGGTTTCTTGAAGTGCCCGAAAATCACATACTCCATCACTATTCTGGGGCTCAAGTTAAATGGGCCTGGATCGCCATCGTCCACGGATTCACATACCCAATTTATGTAATTGCGGCTTTTAACTATTGCCTTAAAGCTCGTAAAAGTTTTCCGAATACAATTATGTATATCTTGGCGGGAACACTTCCAGTAGCATCTTTTATTGCAGAACATAAAGCAACGAGTGATTTCAAAAAAAGATGACTAATCCCTTAAAGCGCGCCATCAAAGCGATGCTTTATCCGCTCTATGAGCGACGTTTATTAAGCCAACTAGATTTCACTCAAACTCCACACCATGTTGGAGTTATTTTGGATGGAAATCGCAGATGGGCCAAAAGCAATTTCGGATCCAACTCCGATCAAGGACATCGTGCCGGTGCTCAGAAGATTATCGAGCTTCTCAACTGGTGCGAAGAGGCAGATGTTTCGATCATAACCCTGTGGTTACTTTCGACGGATAACCTCAATCGCGACCACGACGAACTGGATTCGCTCTTGAAAATCATCGCCACAGCTGTTGATCATCTAGATGAATTAGGGCGATGGGAGATTAAGCCGTTGGGGGCGCTTGAACTCTTGCCAGATTGGTTACAAGTAAAACTCCGCGATGTAGAACTTCGAAGCAAAGGTCGAACTAAAATCGTTGTAAATGTTGCCATCGGTTATGGCGGTCGTCATGAGATTGTGGATGCCGTTCGTCATTTCATTAGGGACGCAATTCAATCTGGAAAGAGTCCCGACGAGATCGCAGGTTCGTTATCCATAGATGAGGTGAGTAAGCACCTGTATACCGCTGGAATCCCAGATCCGGAACTTGTCATCAGAACTTCGGGGGAGCAGCGCTTATCTGGCTTTTTGCTCTGGCAATCAGCTCACTCGGAGTTCTATTTCTGTGAAGCCTACTGGCCAGATTTTCGCAGGGTAGATTTTCTGCGAGCTCTACGCGCTTACGCGCAGCGCCATCGTCGCTTTGGGCGCTGAGCGTGGCGGCTTCATAAATTAACCTTTTATTCCAGCGTGTCTTCGACCCCCGAGGGCTGGCGAGTTTTACCTTATGAGGCATAAGTTCTATATGTCTCCCCAACAGATAGAAGCCGCGTGAGAACATCTAAATATTGAAAATGCGAGGACCTCTTGGCAAAAAGCCAAAATAAAGGGCGTAAGACTTACGTATTAGATACGAGTGTCTTGCTGGCGGATCCTGCGGCGTTAGCTCGTTTCGCAGAGCACGAGGTGATAATCCCGATTGTCGTCATAGGGGAACTTGAAAGCAAGCGTGATCATCCAGAGCTTGGCTATTTTGCGAGAGCTGCACTACGTACCTTGGATGACCTTCGGATTAGCCACGGCCGTCTTGATCAATCGATCACGATTAACGACCACGGCGGAACCATTAAAGTTGAACTCAACCACTCAGATCCAACTTCGCTTCCAGCCGGCTTCTTGCGAGACGGATCTAACGATTCCAGGATATTGGCCATTGCCCGAAACTTGATGGCAGAAAGCCGTGAAGTCGTTCTGGTCACCAAGGACTTACCTTTACGGGTGAAAGCCTCGTCAGTAGGTGTTGAATCTGAAGAGTACCGACATGAACTCGCCACAAACTCTAGCTGGACTGGAATGATTGAAGCGAGCGTTGGGAGTTCGCTCATCGATTCACTGTACGAGAATGATCGCACTCCACACGAATTAGGCCGAGAACATCCTTGTCATACAGGGATTGTTTTACATTCAGAAAAGGGGAGTGCACTGGCTAGAGTTACTCCCGATAAGCAGTTGCAATTGGTTCGTGGAGATCGTTCAGCATTTGGATTGCACGGAAGATCTGCGGAGCAGAGAGTTGCCCTTGATCTGCTCCTGGATAATGAAATCGGAATCATTTCCCTCGGCGGCCGTGCTGGTACTGGAAAGTCTGCGCTTGCGCTCTGCGCAGGTTTGGAAGCAGTCCTTGAGCGACGTCACCACAAGAAGGTCGTAATCTTTCGTCCGCTCTATGCTGTGGGTGGGCAAGAATTGGGCTACCTACCCGGTAGTGAGGGTGAGAAAATGTCGCCTTGGGCGCAGGCGGTTTTTGATACCTTAGGTGCACTTGTAAGCCAAACTGTCATTGATGAGATTGTCGATCGAGGTTTGATAGAAGTTCTGCCTTTAACACATATTCGGGGTCGTTCTCTTCATGACTCTTTTGTGATTGTTGATGAAGCTCAGTCCCTCGAACGGGGAGTTTTACTGACAGTCCTCTCCAGAATTGGCCAAGGTTCGCGAGTTATTCTTACTCACGATATCGCCCAACGCGACAATCTTCGCGTAGGGCGATACGACGGAGTCGTAGCTGTAGTTGAGTCACTTAAAGGCCATCCTCTCTTCGCCCATGTAACTTTAACTAGATCAGAGCGCTCTCCTATCGCCGCTTTGGTTACTGAAATGCTGGAAGAGCCAATTAATCTTTTTGCCTAGTTTTCCATTTTTTACCCGTATTTAGCCTCGACGGACATTTCGGACATAAAGGGTTTCCTAGGGGCTGACCTGCGCTTTTAGAATCCGCCAATTCTGTGAAAAAAAAGTTTTTTTGACTCTACGCGAGTGAAAAGTTGCCTCCAGGTTGCGCGTCTGTAACTCTCTAACCCTGTCAGGCACTTAAACGGCTTCGAATCGCGGAGTTGGCGGGTGCAGCGAAAGGCACAATCGATAAGAGCGAAGGAGGCACAATCGTGATTAAGTCATTCCGAAAACCGATAGTTGTCCTCACTGCGACTCTCGCCATCACCATAACAGCCTCAGTAAATGCCAGCTTCGCCCAAGGCAACATCGGCTCTGAAGTAGTAATTCCTGATACCTCGGCGACCAGCACGGTACAGGTTGATCCGTCAGTAGCATTGACTGAAAATATAGGTTCTATCGCTCTTGGCGGCGGAAGTTCCCTGGATGCTGGGGAGATGGCCTTAGTTTCCCTCGCAGCTCGACAAATTCAATTGGCAAAGTCCGCCGAAGGGGCGAAAATTGTGGCTAAGGAATTAATCGCCTCAACCTACAAGTGGAGCGCTCGTCAGTTCTCTTGCCTGAACTCTTTGTGGAACGGAGAAAGCCATTGGAACTTTAAGGCTCATAACTATTCCAGCGGAGCGATCGGCATAGCTCAGGCTCTCCCGGGAAATAAAATGGATGTAGTTGCCACGGATTGGCGAACAAATCCGATTACTCAGATCAAGTGGGGTATTCGGTATATCAAAATTCGTTATGGAACACCATGTAAGGCGCTCGCCAAAACTCATTGGGCGGGCTACTACTAAATTTCCTTGTAGGCGTTGAATCTTGTACCCTTATGGCACTGGTTCACGGGATTTCCGACCCAGTAGGCCGACTGTACGGATGAAGAGGAATTTGAAATGAAGTCAGATATCCACCCAAATTACATAGAAACTACCGTGACATGCGGTTGTGGTCAGGTCTTTACTACACGTTCAACCAAGAGCACTGGTTCCATTTACGTGGAGGTCTGTTCAGCGTGCCATCCTTTCTACACAGGTAAGCAACGTATTCTCGATACAGGTGGCCGAGTAGCCGCATTCGAAAAGCGTTTCGGTAAAGCAACAGAAACCAAGTAGTTTTTTTCTCGAGACCGCGGCTCACCCACTTTCGGGTGAGCGCGGTCTCTTTATTTTTTAGCGAATGGGGGGGGCGAATGAGTCAGGTACACGACAAGTTCGGCAACGTCCATGAACTCCTCGATGAGTATGAAGAGCTTGAAAAAGAGATGGCCGACCCCTCTATTCATAATGACCAGGGGAAAGCGCGTCGGCTGGGGAAGCGTTATGCAGAACTCGGTCCAGTCATCGCCGGATATCGATCGTGGAAGAGTGCTACTGATGACTTGAGTGCTGGTCGTGAGATGGCTCTTGAAGATCCAGACTTTGCTGTTGAGATTCGTGCTTTAGAGGACGCACTTACTGAATCAGAATCCAAATTAGAGGAACTTTTACTCCCTAGAGATCCCAACGATGATCGTGATGTCATCATGGAGATAAAGGCTGGAGTAGGTGGTGATGAATCGGCACTCTTTGCGGGTGACCTCTTGCGGATGTATCAACGCTATGCCGAGCGCCAAGGGTGGAAGACGGAGATTATCGACGCGACCGACTCTGAGATGGGTGGTTACAAAGATGTATCCATGGCTATAAAGTCCAAAGGGGTAGGAGAGCCAGGTAAGACTCCTTACGCCAAATTGAAATTTGAGGGTGGGGTACATCGAGTCCAACGAGTACCAGAGACCGAATCGCAAGGTCGAATCCACACCTCGGCCGCCGGAGTACTCATTCTGGCTGAAGCCGATGAAGTGGATGTAGAGATCCGTCAGCAAGATCTGCGGATCGATGTCTATCGTTCATCTGGTCCAGGAGGCCAGTCAGTGAATACAACTGACTCAGCGGTGAGAATTACTCATATTCCAACCGGGATAGTTGTCTCCTGCCAAAATGAAAAATCTCAGTTGCAGAATAAGGAGTCAGCCCTTCGTATTCTGCGGGCACGTATGTTAGCTGCGGCACAAGAAGAAGCTGATCGCCTCGCCTCGGTTGAACGAAATTCACAGGTACGTTCAGTAGATCGATCCGAACGAATTCGTACATACAACTTTCCCGAAAATCGCTTGAGCGATCATCGCGTCAATTTCAAAGCAAATAACTTGGATGCGGTATTAAATGGTGAGCTAGATAGCGTTATCGAAGCGCTTCTTGAATCAGATAAAGCTACCAAACTCGCCTCTAGCGATCATTAATCGCCTATGGCTATAGATCTACTACGTCAAACTCGGGATTACTTTAAAGCCCAATCGATTCCAGAAGTTGATGCATCAATTCTCTTAGAACATTTACTCCAATGCTCACGAAGCGAGGTTCAGCTCAAACTACTTCGCATGAGCGAAGAAGCAGTTAATGAAGTTGATAGAAATCTTCGAAAATTAGTTTTGCGCAGGCAAAATGGCGAACCAGTGCAATACATCGTCGGTAGAGCTCCATTTCGTTACTTGGAATACCACGTTGGTCCAGGAGTCTTAATTCCGCGTCCCGAAACTGAATCCTTGGTCTCACTTGTTTTAGATGCCGTAAAGAGCTTGGCAGATATGAGCGTGGTGGACCTAGGTTCTGGGAGTGGTTGCATTGCCATTTCCCTTGCTAGCGAACGACCCAATCTCACAGTTACTGCAGTTGAAAATTCGAAAGGGGCGTTGATCTGGTTACATAAAAACATGAGTGAACTGGCTCCGCAGGTAAAAATCGTTGAAGCGAACGTGAAAAGTGCGTGTAAGGGTGAGGAATTTGATGTAGTCGTTGCAAACCCTCCTTATATTCCGCTTGGAGAGCAACTCTCTATTGAGGTTCGCAAAGAGCCTTCGATTGCGCTCTTCGGTGGAAGTTCCGATGGCATGGCAATCCCCGAACAATTTATACATAGTGCACTCCGTCTCTTGAAGAGTGGTGGCTTGTTAGCCCTGGAACATCACGAGACTCAAAGCGCAATGATTCGCCAGATAGTGCAGGACCATTTTGTCGAGATCCAAAGTATCAACGATTTAACGGGAAGACCGAGATTTACAATGGCACGTAAGGTTTAACGAGAAGCGATATAGGTTGGGCGTTGACCATTACGCTGAAAAACGCATTGCAGTAGTTGCAAATTTCCTGTTCGAAATCCTGCTGCGCTAGCTAGTAGGTAGTAGTTCCACATACGTTTAAATCTCTCATCGTATTGTGGAATCTCGTGCCAAGTACTCGAGATGTTTTTATGCCACTCCATAAGAGTGCGATCGTAATCTGGTCCAAAATTCTGAACATCCTCGATCACAAAGAGATTTTCGGCCGCCTTCGCAATCTGAGCCAAAGATGGAAGAACTCCACCAGGAAATATGTACCTTTCGAAGAAAGGATCAGTGACTTGTTTCGTGAGGTTAGAGGAGATGGTGTGGTGCAGCATCTGCCCATGCACTTCTAGTAAGTCATCACATTTTTCAAAGAAAACTCGATAATTTTTGGGGCCAACATGTTCCATCATTCCAATCGATACGATTCGGTCAAATTTACCCTGAAGGTCACGATAATCCTGTTGTATAAAATTAATATGGAGACCTACGGATTTCTGACGCGCTAAATCAATTTGATTCTCCGCCGGTGAAATCCCAGTTCCGACGACGTGATAATTTTTTACTGCGTAGCGAAGAAACCCACCCCAACCGCTCCCAATATCTAAAAGTCGCATCCCAGGTTTTAAATCAAGTTTGCGGCATATAAGATCGAATTTAGCCAGCTGAGCTTCGGCTAAGGTTGAAGCCCTTGCCCAATAGCCGCAGGAGTAAACCATTTCTTGATCGAGCATCCGGGTGTAGAGGTCGTTACCAATGTTGTAGTGATGTTTGGCATTTTTTGCCGCTCGGTTCTTCGTTTGGTTATTTCTCAAGTAAGAGCGCACGGCATGTAGGGCCAGAGTCGGGCTGGGCTTGAAGTACTCAAGCGGGTTAATAGCTAAGAGTTTAGAAATCATGGTGTCCAACTCGGGGCAATCCCACCATCCATCCATATAGCTTTCGCCGAAACCTAACTGTCGTTGGGAGATGACTCGATCCCATAATCTTTCATTGTGAACTTGAATACTCCACGGTTGCGGACCATTGGTGGGAACTCCTGCCGCTTCCAGTATTCCTAGAGCCACATTCGCGCTGGACATACTCGAATTTTGCTACAAAGCCTAAGAAGGTTCAATAACCCAGTCCACCTAGTAGCGTGGGAACATGCTTGGTGGAATTGATAACGGACTCTTTTTTAAGAGCTTTGCGGGATTTGTAGTCATTTTTTTCTTTATTTTTCTCTTGAAATGGGCATTTGGAAACGGAAAGTCTTTAATCGCAAAGCCAGGTAAATTAGGTTCTGTTCAAGATTATGGATTACTAGTCCCGATCGCAGCTCCTAAAAACTTTATCGAAGGGGAGATGCTTCGACAAAAATTGCTAGCGGTTGGAATAAAAGCCAACCTCACCCAGACCATAGAGGGTCCTAGGATTATGGTCTTTGATCGGGATGCTCAAACCGCCCGAGCCATTCTTAAATCTTGATTATACCGATAAGGATTTCTCAAAACTTTCCCTGCAACCAGGGGCGCAAAAATAATAGATCACACCGTCATGCTCCATCTGAGCCGCGGCAGTACCTTTCTCAACCTGCATCCCGCACATTGGATCTTTAGCGTAGGCGCTAGTTTCACTCTTATTTCTCGTTATGTAGAGCCATGCAATGGCAAGGGAGATTGCGAGGGCAATCAGATTCATCCAGCTCGTTAAATTGTTACCGATATGAGAAGCATGGAGGACCAATGCATGGCGTTTTGGTAGAATTGAAAGGAAAGAAAATAGTTGCTCGGTGATAAGCCCGCTAAGACTCATGGTAAACCAAAATACTGCTACCAGTTTCAGAGACAATTTAGTGCCGTAAAATTTCTTATAAATCAGAACCAAAGGAAGGGCTACCAGATCAGCAAATATAAATGAGATCGTGCCTCCAAATGAGATACCAGAATTCCAAAGAGCTGCTCCCAGTGGAACATTGCCAACTGAGCATACAAAACTAATGAAGGCGATAAAAGGACCCAGAATAACATTCTCGAGAGTTGAGAGGATGCCATGATTTGATAAAAATAAATGGTGCCACCAGGAAATTGGAATCAGAATATCTGCCAAACCAGCCACAATAAATCCTATGAGGAGTTCAAAACGAACCATTGTTAAATCCCCGACCGTGAATCCCGCAGCATCATGCCATGTTGAACGAGGCTTACTCATTTCATCATCTGCCATGGGTAGCATTTGGATACGTTTCTTTATACTGAATCTCGGGACGATCATCGTTAAGAGAGCAATCATGATTGCCCCACCCACGAATTCAGCTAGGGCAAATTGCCAACCAATGAGAGTCCACATAACGAGCCCTAGTTCGAAGACCAAGTTAGTACTTGCAAACATAAAAACAATCGCAGTCGTGAAGTCTGCCCCTTTTTCAATCAGACTCTTTGAGATGGCACTCGCTGCATAGGAGCAACTAGAGCTAATGGCCCCGAGCACGGAGGCCTTGAAAATGGTCTTTGGGCGATGGTTACCGAGAGAGGTGAGCGCTTGCTCTCGTGAGGTGAATGCTTGGATGGCGCCTGAGATGGTGAAACCAATTACTAGCGCCCAAAAGGTGTCAAAGAACATCCACCAACCATCTTTGAGTCCGGTGACTAATTGAGACACGCCTTAGTATCCCATAAAAAGAATGAGCGCTACCCTGACTTAAGTCACATCATCCCTGTAATCTCAGGCGTATCATGCCATTTGTGCCAGCAGCAGTAATGTGTTCACATCTAAACGTACGGAGAGGTATAAATCACATTTTGTGTGATTTAAATCTCGAGTTTCCTAGGGGCAAAATTATTGGACTGTTAGGACCGAGTGGAAGTGGAAAGACCACTCTCTTGCGATCGATCGCTGGATTGCAATCACTTACAAATGGCAAAATTGAAGTTTTCGGGTCACTCGCAGGCTCCAAAGAACTGCGTTCAAAAATTGGATACTCAACTCAAAGCTCAAGCGTTTATTCAGACCTAACGTGTCTTGAAAACATCCGGTATTTTGCTTCGCTTCACTCGAGCAATGAGAGGAGTGCGCAAGAAATTCTAGAAGTGGTGGACCTGGCAAAGAATGCAAATCAATTGGCTCGAACTCTTTCGGGAGGAGAGCGGGCCAGGCTTGCATTGGCTACAACGCTTGTGGGTTCTCCAGAGATGTTGATTCTAGACGAACCGACAGTTGGCTTGGATCCAATTCTTCGGATCCAAATTTGGGCGTTATTTTCGAATCTGGCAAATCAAGGAAAGACCTTGCTAGTGAGCAGCCATGTTATGGATGAGGCGGAAAACTGTCAGGAGTTGCTATTACTTCGGGAAGGATCAGTTCTTGCCTACGGAACCCCTTCTGAATTACGTGAGAAAACTGGATTTTCTAAAATGGAGCAAGTCTTTATTGCATTGATTAAGAAAAAATGAGGCTATCAAGGAGTTGGGCCACATCGAAGCGAGTACTCCTGCAACTTAAACATGATCCGCGTACGTTGGCGCTCATGTTTTTGGCTCCTACCTTACTGCTCACTATTCTAAAATTTGTTTATTGGTCTGAGCCTCGGATCTTTCAGCACTTCGCTGGTTCCATGCTGGGAGTTTTTCCGATGTTAACCATGTTCTTAATCACCTCAGTGGCAACACTACGAGAGCGCTCAAGTGGAACTCTCGAGAGGTTGATGATTTCGCCACTTAATAAAATTGAGTTTATTATTGGTTACGCCGAAGCTTTTGGATTTGTTAGCTTGGTTCAAGCGATTGCCGTTACTTCTTACACGACATGGGTCTTGGGATTGAAAACAACAGGGTCCCAATTCTCGCTCATAGTAGTCTCGATTTTATCTTCCGCTGTAGGACTCGCGATTGGATTGGCGGTCAGCACCTTTGCAAGCAGTGAATTTCAGGCAATTCAATTCATGCCAGCCATACTGTTACCACAATTGCTTATTAGTGGCCTTTTGCTCCCTCGTTCACAGATGCCTCGGATTCTTGATGACATCTCGAATCTCCTTCCACTGTCTTATTCGACAGATGCTTTAAGGAAGTTGCAGGTTGGCCAAGGATCAATTGTCGTTGATTCCTTGGCAATCCTAGGATTTGTATTTCTGATTTTGATTTTAGGATCTTTCACTTTAAAGCGACAGACTAAGTAGGAACGGATGAGAGAGTAGAGGATTATGAGTTACTTAAGTGAATTACTCCCAAGTACAAAGGACTACGCAAACTTTAAACAGGTCTGGCGCCATGATGTTTTTGCGGGTATCACTGTTGGGATAGTGGCCTTGCCGCTTGCTCTTGCCTTTGGAATTACCACCGGGGTGGGAGCGCGCGCTGGGCTGATCACTGCAATTTATGCTGGAGTCATTGCAGCCATATTTGGTGGCTCTAACTATCAGGTAAGTGGTCCCACCGGGGCTATGACGGTGGTGCTAGTCCCCATCGTTATAAAATATGGGCCGGGTTCATTGGCTCCACTCGGATTGGCGGCAGGCATAATCGTGGTGCTTATGGGAATTACCCACTGTGGCGGGATCATTAAGAGAGTTCCATGGCCAGTAATGGAAGGTTTTACTCTGGGAATTGCAATTGTTATCGCAATGCAGCAATTACCTTCCGTCTTTGCGAGTAGAACAGTGGATGGGCCGAACACTCTGATTACTGCGTGGCGGACACTACAACATGCCATCTCCGCCGGAACGCATTGGGTTTCTTTGGTCGTTATGGTTTTCACTTTAGTGATCAAATTTAGCTATCCTAAGATTTCCAAAATCGTAAAAACCAAGGTGCATATCCCTGCGAGTTTTATAGCAATTACTGTTTCCACAGTAGTTGTGACTGCATTTAAATTGAATACACCTATGATCGGTGAACTACCTCGTTCGCTCTTTGTTCACACCTCCTTGACTTCTAGTCACATTGGGCTTTCTGCACTAGCGATCGGAGCCGTGGAGATAGCCTTTCTTGCCGCACTCGAATCTTTGCTTTCAGCACGAGTTGCCGATCAAATGGTGCATATTAAAGAATCAAATTTAAGTTATAAGCCTAATCGTGAACTTGTGGGACAAGGGCTTGCAACAATGGTCTCATCTTTTGTTGGAGGAATGCCCGCAACCGGTGCAATTGCGAGAACTTCGGTAAACATTAGGTCAAAGGCTGCTAGTCGAATTTCTGCCATTACTCATGCAGGTTTTCTCGTTCTTGTTGTTTTAGTCTTAGGACCAGTAATTTCTCATATTCCTACCGCAGCACTTGGTGCTGTCCTTATTGGAACGTGCTACCGGATTGCGAGTCCAGCGAACTTGAAGGAATTATTACGTACAACTCGTTTAGATGCTGCAACGCTTTTGATTACAGCACTGTTAGTAGTAGTCATAGGCTTAATTTGGGCCATCGCGGTGAGCACTGCCGGATATTTTCTCATAACAACTTTTACCACATGGCGTCGGAGGGATCGTGAAAACTTCTGATTCAACGCGGATTTTGAACATAGTCGACCAAAGCGCTTCGCTCTGAATCAATCTCGCTAACATGTGACTTAACTACATCACCGATAGAAATGATTGATATCAGATCTCCCGAATCATTTATGACTGGAATGTGACGAATTCTTTGCTCAGTCATGAGAGACATCAGATCTGCGATGGTTGAATGTGGGGTGCAAGTTGTGACATTTACTGTCATGATGTCGCGGACATGAAGGCGAGCTAACTCTTGAAAATGAATTGGAAGCGCAGCAACGATGTCTCGCTCCGACACTATTCCAGAAATTTTTATTCCATCTGGAGAGACGACGAGCGCTCCAACTCTGAGAGAGGCTAATTTTTCAACCAACGTGGCAACTGAAGTTTCGGCAGTGATTGTATAAACTGTCTTGCCTGTGATGAGTGAGGCGACCTTCATGAGAACTCCTTTGTTCTACTGGGGTGAATTAGAGGTTAAAAGATGGGTATTCATCACTTACTAATACAACTGCATATCCATAGACGCGATTCCAAAAATCTACGGTTCCTAGCACTACCTTGCCAGCCGACTCTGGATAGTTACCAGTAATCGAAGTGACGATCCATGCGTAGAAAGTTAGGAGAGCTGAGAGGATCAAATAAATAATTCCCACGAGATAAAGGGGAATAGCTAATAGCCATTTCACCAAAGGAAGCCAGCGATTGAGTTTCTTACCACCATCGATGTCGGGAAAAATTACTGCTATGTTGGGATTTCGCTCTATTGATGGATAATCATCTGTCAGCAGCGTGAGATAAGCCGCGATACGAGTGCTCAACTCCATTAGAGCATGATTGATGGTTAATACATAACTTGGGTAGGCGGCACGAAAAACGAGAGCTAAGAAAGCTGGAAAGGTAATCATTGGCGTAGACCAAGAAGCCATATGAATCATCTGATAAAAAGAGGAGAAGAAGACTCCAATTGGCACAACGAGCACACCCCGCCAAAAAACTGTCTTTCGATTGCGATGAGTAAGTTGAACATCAACCAGGGTTTCAATCCGAGTGCTCATAGATTGAGGCTAGCCCTCGGGTTGAGCAATCACAAGAACTAGGGGGATAATTACTTGAGTTTTGAGGGAGGGTTGAAGGAGGATTTGTGAGAAAGGTGTGGATTGCTTCGATTGTGATTGCGAGTGTAATTACGGGAACTGCTGCGATTTCCGCCTCAACAATTCCCTTTTCGGGGACTAGGCCTTATCAACTCTTTGTCCCATCCAATTACAATCCTTCGACTCCTGAGCCATTGATTATCGGACTATCAGGTTATAACCAGACGGGCTCTCAATTCGAAAAGTACCTCAAGTTGGCGCCACTAGCCCAAACTGTTGGATTCCTCTATCTAGCCCCTGATGGTTCAAAGGACTCGCATGGAATTCGATTCTGGAACGGAACGCCAGAGTGTTGCGATTTCCAAAGTCCAAGAATTGATGACGACGCGTATATCCTCAAAATTATTAATGAAGTTTCGGCTCGCTACTCAGTTGATCAGAATCGGATTTATATTGTTGGACACTCAAATGGTGGTTTTCTTGCAAATCACATTGCGTGTAAGAATGCAGATCGAATAGCCGCAATAGTAAATTTTGCTGGGGGAAGTTACACGTCGACATCGGCATGTAGACCTAGCAATCCCATCAGCGTATTAGAAATATGGGGAACTAATGATGAGACGTACCTTGGGAATCACATATTAGGTAGACCAATACCCGGAGCAGTTAAAATATTTTACAATTGGGGTTCAATCAATCACTGTTCATTAAGTCCGACCACTCAGTCCCAAAGAGATAGCCTATTATCTTCGTCGAAGAAGCCAGATACGACTGTCATGCGATTTCACGAATGTCCCGCCTCTACTGCAATCGACTTTTGGAATATTAAAGGGGCTGATCACGCTCCGGTTTTGACAGATAATTTTCGTAGACAGATTGTTCAGTGGCTGTTCACCCATCCTAAAGTTTCAACCAACTAGATTAAGTGCTATGAAAGTAGTAATTCGTAAGAGTAAAACTCTCAGGCTTAATTAAGTCTCAACTCAGTTCTTCTACATACAGGATTGACCGCCCGGTTGTACTCTGGTAGACGTGAAGAGCCGAGCGTGGCGGGTATTGATGAATGAATTTGCCCATTGAAGCGTGCGGAAACAATCTCTCACTTGGCAAGTTTGATCTTAGGACTTGGCTTAGGTCTCACGCTGGGAATATTTTTTAAAACTACCACTTTGCATGAGTGGGGGTGGCCATATCCTGCTATCACATCCCTCTCGCGAGTATTTGCACTCGTTGGAACATATTTAGCACTCGTTGGTCTGGTGATGGTTTCGCGAATTGCTTGGATTGAGAAGACCGTTGGGCACGATCGCTTGATACTTTGGCACCGAAAACTTGGTCCTTACTCACTCTTCCTTATCGCCTTTCATGTTCTCTTTATATCGATTGCTTATGCGGGTAACGACGGTTCTCGGGTAGGACAGGAGTTGTGGCATTTCACGTGGACTTACGACTGGATGCTGGCTGCGTCCGTAAGCTTTATTTTCTTTCTTGTAGCAGGGTTCACCTCATACAAAAAACTACGAACAAAAATGTCTTACGAAACTTGGTGGACTGTACATCTTTATACGTATCTTGCAATTGCTCTAAGTTTTATGCATCAAATTCGTGCAGGACCTATGTTTCTTACTCATCCTATTTATAAGTGGTATTGGGAAGGTCTCTATATTCTCGCGGCAATTATCGTGTTGTATTGGAGATTTGTTATTCCCACCTATCGCTTTTTTCGACACGATCTACGGATTCATAAATTAGTCGACGAAGGGGCCAATATGGTCTCGATAGTTATGCGCGGCCACGATCTCAATCGAATGAAAGCTCAAGGTGGACAATTTTTTAGTTGGAGGTTCCTCGCAACTGGCCACACTTGGGTCTCACACCCTTATTCATTATCTGCCACACCAACTGACTCCGAATTTAAAATAACTGTAAAAAATTTAGGTGATGGTTCGAGATCCGTTGCGCACTTGAAACCAGGAACTAAAGTTTTTTTTGAAGGACCTTTTGGAGTCTTTACGGCGCAGAAAGTGACTCGTGGACTTGGCCGAGTTGTCCTGATTGGTGGTGGAGTTGGTATGGCCCCGCTCTTAGCCTTGATGGATGAGTTTGATGACTCAGTTGCCATCGATGTGTTGGTGCGAGTTTCTAGTAAGGCCGAAATTGTTCTTAATCGAGAACTCGACGATTTAGCCCATCGACGTGGGGCACAGGTGCATTATTTAGTGGGTTCAAGGAAGCAGCACCCGATGACTGCGAAAGACATCATGCGATATGTACCAAGTTTCCGGTACAGCGATGTATATGTATGTGGTCCTACCGCACTCATTGGAGCGGTTCGTGAAGCTGCCGAAGCATGTGGAGTTCCCAAAAATAGGTTTCATGCCGAGATATTTGAATTCCATGCTGTTTAAAGGATTTATGGAACTAGTCGAAGGAGAGGGAAACGATGGCCGCAGTTAAGGCGACGCTGATCGTGGTTGGAACTGTCACTGGGATGGGGGCGGTCTTGGCGTACTCTCCGCCTCATCATGCTTTAGCGCTTGGCGGACCAGGTCTTGGAAATCTCACTACTGCGCCTAGCCAAACGCCAACACCAACTCCATCGCCTTCGCAAGCAACCACCTTGACACCTAGGCCAACCCCATCGGATTCACAGGCAACTACATCCACTCCCACTCCAAGAGCGAAGAAGACGGTTCAGTCTGCGCCAAAGAAAGTAGTTCCACCTGCCCCGAAGAAGGTGGTTAAGAAGACGCAAGCGCCAGCTCCAAAATTGGTGAACGGAACTTTTACGGGTGCAACTTCAAATACGGTGTATGGACCGGTTCAAGTCCAGATTGATATCAAAAATTCAAAGATCGTTGCTGCTCGTGCTTTACAACTACCAACGAGCACTCCACGAGATCAAGAGATTAACGCGCAAGCTATTCCAATCCTGATTCAAGAAACGATTCAGGCATCATCATCAAATATTCAAGGAGTTACTGGTGCTAGTTATACGGCACAAGGTTGGTATGACTCCTTAGTAAGTGCTCTCAATAGCGCAGGCTTGTAAAGAAACAAAGGCGAGGAGAAAGCAATGAATACATCGTTGAAGAAAAAGGTAGGCGCTTGCGCGATTGGGGCGATATCGATTGCAGAGTTGTTCTATCTCCAAACGGCGAACGCCACACCCGTGACATTCACGGGCTCAACTACTTTAAACCCTCGAGGTGGAAGCGTCCAGGTTTCGATTACTGTCGATGGTGGTAATGGGACTTACAGGATCACTGGAATTTCAACTCCAGTTCAACCCACGGGACAAAATGCAGCGTATGCAAGTTTTGCAATTCCGACTCTCACGCAAGAAGCGCTAGCGGCTCAAAGTGCGGCCATTACAGGTGTGACCGGGGCTTCAGAAATCTCAGCAGCCTGGAGAGCGTCACTCTCTTCTGCGATTGCAGCAGCCGCTTCAGGAGGCTCGCCAATTGGCCAATCTTCTGTATCTGTCCCAGTTAACCCAAAACCCTTATCGAACCCGGGAGTCGCGAACCCTGGAACAAATTCGAGTAGTCAAGTTAGTAGCGTCATACCAACTTCAGTAGCAGTGCCTCCCATTTTTTCTCCATATTTAGTTGGCCCCTATATGGGTGGGGAAAATAGCGTTGATCTAACTCCCTACTTCACGGCAGTTACCAGTGCAATTTCAGCAATTGGATTAGGAGAAAGCGATAATCGCGGAGAATCGATCGCCGCTGCACTTGCCGCTTTTGGTCGGTTACAAGTAGCAGTTAGTCAATCTCAGGGATCCTCAGCGGCATTTTCCGCCTATATTTCAAATGTCAACGCCACGATGCAAATGCTACTTAGAGTAAGTAATCAAGCGATTTCTAACTACTACTCCAAGGTAGTCAGTGCGACAAACGCAATGTATACCGAGGCACAGATAGCTAAGAATGCAGCGGCAACTTTCAAAGCTTCACCCGCGCCTACCGTCACTGTGGCTCCTCCAGCTCCCACATTTGCTCCTGTAACAATAAAAGCAGGTTCAACAATCAGGATCAAAGCGGGATCAGTAATAGAAAAATCTTTTTCATGTGTGAAAACTGTAGCTGGAGTGAAAGTAAACAGAACGTTAAAAGCACTAATAGAAAAGTGCCCAGCCGGGTTTACTTTATCGAAGAGATAGGTTGCTCTAGTCCAATCACTAGATCTGCTGCTTCTAGAATATTTCTATCCCGTGTGACAAGAATGGCTAATCCACCAGTACGCACATATTCAAAAAGTTTCACTATCGATGCCAGCGTCCTCTTTTCGTCCATCTGCGATGTTGGTTCATCAAGCAACAAAATTGGTTTGGCCTCCAGCAACAATTTACTTAGCTCTATGTAAGCGCGTTCGCCTCCCGAAAATTTATTGAGAGATTGATTGACACGATTTAAGAAAATTTGATCGTGGGGAACAACAAATCCGCTATAAAAATCTTTCAGCGAGATATTTTCAAGTGCATTGCTGCGCTGATCCAAATATCCGATCTGCAAGTGTCGGAGTTTCGCGCGATCGGTACGATCGAGTAAGCCGATTTCATTTCCACCAATTCGAATTGATCCGGAAGAGGGATCCATGATTCCAGCCAATACCTTTAAGAGCGAAGATTTCCCAAAACCTGATGAAATTGAAGAATCAACTGCTACAAGTTCCCCGGCTCTTGCTTCAAAGCTGACTCCGGCGAACAGTTTTTTCCTCTGATATTCAATCTCCACATTTTGAACCTGCAAAAGTGGACGAGCGTCCGCCTTATGCTCATACGGGCTTCTCTTGGGTACGACTGTAGAAATCTCAGATACCCGCATCCAACCGAAAGGGTCGGTGACGCTGCCTTCCGGTTGGCCAGGACTCCAACTCTCACTTATTCGACCTTCCTGAATTCTTACAATTCGATCGGCACATTGTTCGGCTCGAGGGTCGTGAGTGACAAGTACTACCGTCGTTTTTCCGGCTAGAGATTTGAGCAAGGCGTAGACGGTTGCCGCTAAGGCGTCGTCCAATTCTGCGCTTGGCTCATCTGCGATTAAGATCTGGGGTTGCGTTGCGAGAGCGGCAAGCAGAGAGAGGATTTGACGCTCCCCAGCCGAAATTTGCGCAGGATATTTTTTGGCAATCCCTTCTAGACCATATTTACGAAGCAGATTAACGCTGTTTTCTTCAATAGTAGCGCTGCTTGAATTCTTAAGTCGGTAACCGAGCGAGAGATTCTCTAACATCGTCAATTCCTCAATTAAATTACCACGTTGGTCGACGCTGGCAATGTAATCACGACGTAATTGAATGGGATCAAAATCTTTTATATTTTTCCCGTCAAGAAAGATTGAACCTGCAGTTGGAGTGAGGTATCCAGTGAGAAGTTTCACCAAGGTAGATTTACCTGAACCATTTGGACCATGAATCACTAAGCATTCACCCGCCGAGATCTCCAGATGCAGGCCACGAACTGCAACCACTTTTTCAAAATCCCCTCCGTATATTAAGAAGAGATCTTCGATTCTAATCTGAGAGATCATCGATTCACGACTCTTTTCTCAGAAAAGAATGTAGATAGGAGGGCTTTCGCTCCTGCCCAACTCACAACCCCAACGAATCCAATGAAATACGCTATAAATAGATACGGAATAGAGTTCGATATGTACATTCTCGCGACCACTATTCCCAATAATGATCCAGTGAGTATCCCCACGCAGAGGGAAGTTAGTAGAGCGGTCCGTAATGATTCGCGTATCTCTTTTGGTGTAATGCCTGTAGTCTCTAAGTAATACAAAGTGTTAGCCGCGTCAGTTCGTAGCATGGGAAGCGCCGACCAGGCCATGAATAGAGCGAGAAGCAAAGCAAAAAGCAGTGACACTCGATAGGCAGCCACTAGTCCGACTCCATTTGGGTCGGAGGCAAATGTGCGAGAAAGTTGGGCTCTAGACTCTGTGGCAACTGATGAGTAAGGAGCAAGTTTCATTCGCGCGAGGTACGCACCAGAGTATGGAGTTGAAACCCATAGCTCGATGGGGTCCGCGGCCCCTATGTTTGACTTACTTAATTCATTTTGCAATTGCGAGAGTTCCATTACAACGAACCTATCGCCAGCGCTCGGAAAATAATTCCTTACCACTCCCACTCTCACCTGAAAATACGAATTACCACCATTACTTAATGTGAGAATTCCATTAACTGCTAGTTTTGCAGTGAGGGGATCGGTTATCACTTCAGGTATTGACTGATTGGGTTGAGGCCTCACATAAAGATTATTGCCATCAAATGAGTAGGGGAAATTCTTATCCCTCCAAATTTGAGTAGATAAATTTTGATTCACTCCATCGATGGAGACTTTCACTATGCTGCCAACTCCTTTGATCGCAGGAATTGAATAATTTCCCTCACCGGAGGCGTGGAGTCTTCGAGAAAGCTCATTGGAAGATTCCTGAAATTCAAAGGCAATGAGAGAACTGTCAGGCGGGATTGCCCCTTTTAATGTGCCTAGTGTGAGAGTTCTTAACTCGCCACTACCCTGAAAAAGCGCCGAAACTCTTAAGCCGTTGGGGGTGAGAAACCATCCACTCAGATCAATTTGTGGAGGAATTCCCTTCAACTGAACGCTCATAATGGTAGTCATTCGAATTGGAAGAGAATTTTCGGAGTTAAATGCAAGTTCCTTCACGTCGGAACCAAAACTTTTGAGCGTTATATCGCTTTGTATTAAGGCTGGTAGTGGAACTCCTATCAGGGCAAGTGAATCGGATACCGTTCCTTGGCTTCTGATCGAAGAACCAGTTCGCAATATTGGGTAGGCAACGGAGCCAGGGATGAGAGCTGAATATTGAGCGCTACTTGCAATGTCTAACGGTCGCACCAGAGATTTACCCACCTTAATGGAAAGGTCCAGTGGAACTAGATCGCGAGATCTCTGGTTCACGCTCTCAGAAATTCCTGAATTAAAGGCGATAGAGAGCATTGCCAGAATAGTCGCAAATGAAAGCATCACGGCCACTGATCGCCATACTGATATGTATTCACGCAAAATAAGGTATCTATCTTTTACATACTTTCGAAAAAATACCAAAAGATAGTGCATGCTAAAAAAACAGATAACGGTCGGCGCAAAGGCATATGCAAATGACGCTAATAGCAGTGAAAAATTGTGTACTCCACTAACTCCAAATAGGAGCGCGAGGGAAATCAAAAAGATAGTGCAAAAGAATACAAACGAGGAGGTTGAAAGCCGACTTCTAAATATAGACATCCCCATTAATAGAAAGGACGCTGCGATCGACAATAAAAGATAGGCACTCCAATGCGAGTAGGTGAGGGGGATATCTGCATGGTAGTTAAATGAATTGAAAATCCAGACGATTAACGGTGAGAGAGGAATTGCCAAGAGAGTCCCTGCAAAAATAGGCGAGGCACTCTCTAAAATAACTTCCCAGATTAGTGTTCTCTTGGGAGTGCCAATTCGACTGAGCGAAGCTCGGAATTTTATCTGTTCACGACGATTTCGATATCCACTAATCGCCAAGAAAGAGAGAAGTAGCGATATAACTAAAAAGTTAATGAGTAAAATTTTTTGGGCGAACTGTTGACTCTGATCGCCAGCTGCGTTTACGGCGTCTTGAGGCCAACTTAGAATCATATTCGGTAGATCTAGCGACATTTTGTCTTCAAATGCAATTACCTGAGCAATGAAGCGAGTAGTTCCCTCGGTATTAATTTTTGAAAAATCTAAATTCGTAACCCAAGCATCAGTACCATGATTATTCGCAAATTTTGGAAGAGCGGAGATTCCCGAAATGTCGTTAGAAAGAAGCAGGGAAGTGTCTGACGAAGGACTCATCGTGCCAGTGAAAATATTGGTGTTGGAAATAGATCCAACCCCTACAACGGTCAGGCCAAATGGTGCTGGGTTTACTAAGTGATGTGCTTGGCCACCAATGAGTATTACCTCACACGATGTGTTGGTGCACGGTCTAGGCCATCGACCAGAGGTGAGTTGCACATCCGAATTCAAGGACAGGGAGTTGATGGCACCCAAATTGAAGCGCACTCCATGCAAGTCGCTCAATTCACTAAATATCGCTTCTTGCGTAATCCGCCCACCAGAAAAGGCAGTCACCCGACCTTTGATGTAGCGGTCTATTGATTGATATTGGTTTTTAGAGTTGATTATTTGAGTGGAATTGATCGTGACGCTGCGATCCCCAGGGTGCAACTGCAACAAAGAATAATTGGTAATGGAATGTTGGCTAGATAGTTCAATTTGATCGAGCCCAAGTAATACCAAAAGTGCCAAGGTAAAGGTGATCATTACTGAGAGATTTCGAAGCGGGTGCCTTCGCAATCGTGCCCAGGTTAATATCCAAGGGAGGGACCGCACTTTGTTAATTTATCCGAAATGGAGAGTATTTACTATGCGCGGTGAATGTACGAGAATCCCATTAGTTCCTAGGAAGGGAGTGTGGTTTGCAAGAGTTCGCTGATTTCCTTGCGAGGCAACCACCATTTAGCGCATTATCAACAGAAGATTTGGAAAAAATCTCCTCGGAGATTGAGGTTGAATATTTTGTGGCAGAAACGGTGATCATCGCGGCAGGATCACCTCCTTTAGAGCACCTTTACATCGTTCGTACTGGTTCGGTTGAGGTGCTAGATAAGGGAAACATTGTTGACGAGTTGCACCAAGGTGATGCATTTGGACATATTTCCGTTTTGACAGGGTTGTCTCCGCAATACTCAGTTCGTGCCTCCGAAGACACCTTGTGTTATCGAATGCCAGATCCTCGGGTACTTGTGAAAGATCCAACCAGCATCAAATTTGGGCATTTCGGGACACTTATAACGCGTCATCGACTCACTGCTAGCTCTTTACTTTCAGATGCACAATCACTTGTCACCAGGAATATGCGTCAGATCCTATGGATGGGTGAGAGTGACTCCGTGCGAGAAGTTGCATTGAAAATGTCAGAGTTAGATCACTCTTGTGCTCTCATTGAATCTCCGCAGGGAGTCGGTTTGGTAACTGACCGAGATTTTCGGAGCAAAGTTGGAAGTGGATTGATTGGAATTGATACACCTGTTGGCCAGATGATGAGTCGACCTCTCATAACAATTTCTTGCAAAGTTTCACTTGCCTCCGCCTTTTTACAGATGGTTGAACGCGGAGTGCATCATCTGGTTGTAATTGATGAATTCGAAAAACCTCTCGGTGTAGTACGGGCCATGGACCTCTCATCAGTCCAGCTACGAAATCCATTGTTGATTCGATCGGCGATTGAAAGTGCCCAGAGTATCGACGAACTCGCCATCGCTTCACACCTACTGAAACCCACCCTGGTCGAACTTCATGACAGTGCCATTCCCTCACTTCACGTTGCAGGTCTTATGTCTGCAATTGTGAGCGCAATCTTGAACCGTATTCTTACGCTCTCGAGTTCAGTGGATCTGCCTGTTGCACATTCGTGGTTGATCTTGGGATCTGTTGCTCGAGGAGAGCCATTACCTGGCTCTGATGTGGATACAGCTATCGTTTGGGCAGACCAAAATAGTGGCGCAGATGAATCGGATGAGATCATCAATAATGCCAAAAACATTCTTTTGCTCATGGAGAAATGTGGCCTCGAAAAATGTCCCAACGGTGCAAATGCTGACAACACTCTCTTTAGCAGATCTCGCGCCTCTTGGATTGAAGTCTCCAGCGCTTGGTTGACAGACCCCACTCGCGCGGGTGCACTACTCCTTTCGTCAATTGCTGCAGATAATCAGCCCGTCACTCAACCGGTTCTCGGACGGACCATCATGGAAAATATTCGAGAAACAACTCGCAGTCGTGCATATTTATCTGACGCCTTGCGTTTTGCGCTCGCCAAGAAACCGCCAATAGGTTTCGTCAAAGATTTTATTGTCGATCATGAGGGAGAGAATCGTGGCGGTCTCAACCTTAAGGAAGGTGGACTCGCTCCGATCGCTTCATTGGCTCGCTGGTTTGCGATTGCGCAAGGTGATGTCAGGGGAGGCACAATAGAACGACTCAATCGTGCGCAAAAGTATGGACTACTCCGAGGCGATGAAGCAGAGGTCCTCGTATCTGCCTTTACCAATATTCATCAGTTGGTCTTTGATGAGGAGATAAGTGCGATCAGATCTGGCATCCGTCCCAATCCCTGGATAACTCCGGGGGCTCTCGATTCATTGACCCGCAGACACCTTCGGGAAACCTTCCGCGCAATCTCTCATATCCAATCGACTGTAGAAAATAATTGGGTAAAACGGGCTCCATGAAGTTCTTACAAGCGAAATGGCCAGGTCCCTGGCGTAGTTATGATTTCTGTGCCATTGATGTTGAAACAACCGGGCTAGATCTTAAGAGAGATGAAGTTATCTCGATTGGCGCCGTCGTTATTCACGAAGGTCGGTTTAAGGGCGAGGGAAATTTCTACCGTGAGATCTCTCCAAGCAGACCTCCTTCTGCCTCTTCGATTGCAGTCCACGGACTCCGGGCCATAGACCTTGAACATGCGCAATCTGCCGAATTAGTGATTCAGCAACTTATTGAATTCATCGCAGGAAGGCACCTAATCACTCATGCGAGCTGGGTCGAAAAAGCATTTCTGGAACAGCGCTTCAGGGACTTGGGCCAAAAGTATCCAAAGGATGTGATTGATACTGCGGCCCTCGCTCGATATCTAGATTTGGCCGATAGCCAGACGGGTCGAGAACCTTCATTGGAACTCCTCGCTAAGAATCTAGACCTCCCGGTTTATACGCCGCACCATGCACTCGGGGATGCCATGTCCACCGCAACGGTATTTCTGGCCCTGGCGGCAAGAATTGAATCGAAGCTTGCGCGCACCACGGGGGAGTCGCTTGCGCTACGTAGGTTGATTGAAATCTCTAAATTCTAGGTACCCATGATTTCTCACGCAATTGCCTAGATGGCTCTGGCAATTATTTCCTTGATGAATGTGTGAGAGACTTAGGTGTTGTCCACAGGGTCGGTGTAACTCCGAACCGGCGGTTAAAGTCCGCGACCCGAGCACATCCAGTGTTCGGTGGAACTGGTGATATTCCAGTACCGACGGTTAAAGTCCGGATGAGAGTGGCCAACCGATAGGACAGTTGTGCTTTCTTTATATACCGACGCGCAAGCGATGGAACGAGCGTTCCACATTGCCAGGCAAGGGCTTGGCCTGACCTCTCCTAACCCAATTGTTGGAGCGGTAATTCTCGGACCGCTCCATGAATTTATCTCCGAAGGTTTTCATTCGGGGGGTGATCACGCAGAGGTGGTTGCGATCAAATCTGCATCGCACATTCCTTCAGGCTCATCCATTTACGTTTCGCTAGAACCCTGTGCCCATTTTGGAAATACCCCTCCTTGCGTGGAGGCAATAATTGCAGCCGGCATAAGTCGAGTGGTTTTTTCGGTAAGAGATCCCAATCCTGTCGCGGCTGGTGGACTCGCAAAATTGATGGAAGCTGGAATTGAAGTGCTTGCGGAATACATGGACGAGCAGGGCGAATTTTTAAATCGCGATTGGCTCACCAAGGCTCGAAGCGGTCGACCTCGGCTGGTGTGGAAAGTAGCAATTACTCTTGATGGAAAAAGTGCTGCCGCAGATGGCACCTCAAAATGGATAACCTGCCAGGAATCCCGCCAAAGAGTTGCACAATTGCGAGAAGAGAGTGATGCAATCTTGATAGGTACTGGCACCGCGCTCGCTGATAATCCACACCTTGTTCCTCTGAATTCTGAGCGAGCTGTGAATCCAGTGCGCGTGGTGATTGGAGATGGCGAGATTCCTTTAAATTTTCATCTCCACGATGCTTCTGCAGAGACCATATTTATTTCAGGTCACTCATTTGAACCATTGTTCGAGGTTGCCAGAGATCGTGGCTGGAATCGAATTTTGGTAGAAGCTGGAGCTAACGTTGGAAGCGCATTACTCTCGGCAAATTTGTTGGATGAGATTCATGCGTTTATCGCACCGACGATTTTGGGACCTGGTAAAAGTTTTATCGGTGATTTGGGTATCAACACCTTGGAAGAACGAATGGATTTCGAAATCGCCACACTCAATTCGAGTGGTAGTGATATTGAGGTAGTTATGTTGAAGCAGAGAGTGAGCAAATAATGTTTACAGGATTGGTTCAAGCTAAGGGAAAAATCTTCGAAATCGCAACTGGTGAAAGCTCTGCGATCTTTAAAATCCGTGCTCCCAAACTAGTTAAGCAGATTCGTAAGGGTGACTCAATTTCGGTGAATGGAGTTTGCCTCACGGCAGTCAAAGTTTCGGGGAAATCGTTCTCCGCCGATGTCATGGTGCAAACCCTAAAAATGACTTCACTTTCCACACTCTCAGCAGGCGCCGAGGTAAATCTCGAGCTCGCTGCGAAGGTGAGTGATCGTCTTGGTGGACACATAGTGCAGGGGCATGTTGATGGCGTTGGTGAGGTCGCATTGATTTCACCGGGTGAAAAATGGGTACAGATGGATATAAAAGTTCCCGACCACCTTCTTAAATATATGCAGAATCAAGGCTCGATTACCGTGGATGGAGTTTCGCTTACTATTGGGACAGTTGATGATTCAATGGGCCAGGTGACTGTCTGGTTGATTCCAGAGACTTTGGCCGCAACCACATTAGGAAGCGCAACGGTTTCGACTCACGTCAATATAGAGGTCGATGTTCTGGCCAAGTATGTAGAGAGAATTATGGAGCGCCGCAGCAATGGATAGTTCAATGCAGAGCGCACTCGATGCTTACCGCAATGGTGATTTCCTTATAGTCACCGACAATGAAGATCGCGAGAACGAAGGTGACTTAATTCTGCTGGGTTCAGCAGCAACGACTGAGAAGATTGCATTTATGGTTCGCCACACCTCTGGTGTGATCTGTTTAGCTATGACGGAGGAGATTGCACGCAATCTCAAACTTCCGATGATGGTGCGCCGAAATCAAGATGATAAGAAGACTGCTTTCACTGTCTCGGTGGATGTAAAGGCAGGAGTCACCACCGGAATTAGCGCAAAAGAACGCGCAAACACTCTTAGAGCGCTCTCTAATCCATCGGCACAAGCAGATGACTTCTATCGCCCCGGCCACGTTTTTCCCTTGATCGCTCATAGAGAGGGACTCGCGGCCAGAAGTGGACATACAGAAGCCGCGGTTGCACTTTCACAGGCGGTTGGTGCTTATCCGACGGGAGTCATCTCTGAACTAGTTAATGACGACGGTTCTATGATGCGGAGAGATTCACTTTTTATCTTTGCTTCCAAATTTAAGATACCAATTATTACTATTGCAATGCTCGCCGAGTTCGTAACCGAAATTGGCACTAACAAGGCCCCGCGACTGCCAGATTTAACATGGGCAGATCTGCCACGTAGCGGAAGCGGCTCGGTCAAATGGAAGATCGCCTCCTACGTTGGAAGAGCGGGCGGGGAGCACGCCATCATGAAGTTGGGAGATATTTCAAAGACTACTTCGACTTTAATTCGAATCCACTCAGAATGTTTAACCGGAGATGCGTTCGGTTCTGCCCGATGTGATTGTGGCCAACAACTCAACGTCGCTATGGCAAGAATTGAGTCTGAAGGTCAAGGTGTACTTATTTACATGGTCGATCATGAGGGGCGGGGGATTGGCCTCGCTGAGAAAGTTCGTGCATATGAATTACAAGATCAAGGTCTGGATACGGTTGATGCCAATCTGCAACTGGGCCATCAAGCAGATGAGCGCACCTGGGAAGATGCAATTGCGATCCTGCACGAACTCGAAATCTCAAAGATAAGACTACTTACCAACAACCCCTCCAAGATCTCGATGTTAGATGGAGCGGGTTTTGAGGTTGTGATGGAGAGGCTTGAAATAGCACCCAACGAATTCAGTGAGCGTTACCTCGCAACAAAACGAGATCGTATGGCACATTTACTTGAGGCGATTCCATCCAAAAGAGAGGCACAATAAATGGTCGGAGCATCCCCCACCGTTGAACTTGGAAATTACAACAATAAAAAAGTCGCCATCATCTCGGCGCAGTGGCACCCCGAGATCTGCGATGCACTGGTCACGGGTGCTACCCGCGCTTTAGAACAAGGTCAGGTTAAAAAGATAAAAGTCGTAAGGGTTCCTGGTTCATTTGAGTTACCTCTTGCCGCTCAACGCCTACTCCAAAAAGGATACGACGCCGCAGTTGTTGTCGGACTAGTTGTTCGTGGGGAAACCTCACATTTTGAATATATCTGCCAAGGAGTAACTCAAGGTGTGATGACGGTCAGTCTTTCGCAGAACAAACCGATCGGTTTTGGAGTACTCATGACGGAAAACCTGGAGCAAGCCCGTGCCCGTGCCGGTTTCGCGGGTAGTTTTGAAGATAAGGGCTATGACGCAGCAATCGCGGCCCTCAGGTTACTAGATATTTAATCCGCGCTGATAATCTGCTGATATGGAGAATATTCCGTGGGATAGCGGTAGGTGGGTCAATGAACCGCAGTCATCAGAAATAGTTGGAAACAACTTGCACGTCACTGCAATTTTTGAGAGCGACTTCTGGCGTCATACCTCGTATGGTTTTGTTCACGATTCCGGTCACGCGCTACTAGTTGACCTTCCCGATCAGAGCGCGATGGAGGTCACTTTCACATTAAATTTCTATGGTCAGTTTGACCAAGCGGGGATAATTGTTTATAGCGATTCCGAACATTGGATCAAAGCGGGAGTCGAGACCTTTGATGGAGAGGCCTATGTAGTCACGGTTGTAACGGCACAATATTCAGATTGGTCAATGGCCCCAGTTGACCATTGGATCGGCAAGGAGGTAACAGTTCGAGCTAGTCGAAGTGGCAACGCAATTACTTTTAGGGCACGATGTGAAGGTGAAGATCGATTAATACGGGTCGCTCCCATCAGTCCAGAACTATCGTGGCGAGCCGGCCTTCATTGTGCGAGTCCAACATCAAGCAATCTCGAGGTGGTCTTTACTAAGTGGGTTAGTACCGAAGCGGATGCATCGCTCCATTAGGGGAAGAGTTTTTTTATGAGGCTCAAATTCACAACAGGACACTTGTTTAGGACTCGCGTAGCCTTCTTCATGAGATGAGAGATCCCGAGGCGGTAAAAATTATAAAACTTGATATTTCGTCAGACCTTGAAGAATTAGTCGATCAACATTTCATTGGACTGCATTCCGGTGGCGGTCGGAGTTCTATCCACGGCGGTCAGAGTTACGCAGATCAAGCGCTAGCTCACCTAGATATCAAGGGATATGCCAAGCGCAGGTCGCAGGTGTATCCCGAAAATACACGCGGCGCTACGAAACTTTCACCTTATATTCGCCACAATCTTTTAACACTTAAACAAGTCTGGCGAGAAGCCGGAGGCGCACCTTTTGCAGATAAAGAGAAGTATCAAGATGAACTCATGTGGCAGGAGTACACCAGGCATCTCTACGCACGGATAGGTACGCGTCTTTTTGAGAATCTACGTTTTGATCAAACGTGGGATAGGCCAGGTGATGGATGGCGGGGCTCCATGGCATGCGTTGATTCTGTGGTGAAAGAATTAGAGAGTGATGGCTGGCTAGTCAATCAAAGTCGTATGTGGCTGGCATCGCAGTGGACACTACGAAATCATAAAGGTTGGCTCCATGGTCAGGAGAGAATGTTTCAGAACTTACTCGATGGCTCACGCGGGGCAAATCTTGCTGGATGGCAGTGGACAATTGGATCTGTAACGGGAAAGCCTTATGGCTTCGCTCGGTGGCAAGTGGAGAGTCGTGCACCAGGACTTTGTTCTACATGTGCATTTAAGAAGAATTGCCCGATCCAAGAATTTGAAGAGCTCCCTCCTTTGATGGATGCTGAAATTGATCCACTCTTGATTTCAGACCCCGATCTGGCAAAGACAACAGGACCTCGGGTTCCTATGTCATTTAGCCCACCCGAGCATGTCTTCCTGACTATTGATTCCATGGGTGACAACGACCCAGCGCTTGCAGCACATCCAGAGTTACCAGTTGTATTTGTATTTAACGAGAATGCGTTAGCGAGACTGCAGCTTTCGAGTAAGAGAATCTTCTTCTACTTAGAAACGCTGCAGGAACTTTCAACTAGACGCGATCTCCATGTTTACCTTGGTGATCCGTATGAATTCGCCAAGGAGCATGCAGTTGCAATCACCCACGCTCCAGTCCCCAGCTTCAACAAATTTTTGGAACTGGCCGAAGTGCACCCATATCCATGGCTTCGTTTACCTCACGATAAGAAAATCACTTCATTTTCTGCTTGGCGCAATAACCTTGATAAAAGCGCACGATAGATATTTGGTTTACGTCACCGATTGTCGCGGCATTTCTCGCTGCAATACTTCACCGATTCCCAATCGCGCGCCCACTTCTTGCGCCACTCAAAGAGAAGCCCGCAACGTAGGCATTTCTTGGGGGAATGACCATTTTTAGTCTGCGCGACTCTCATCTCTCAATTCTAGAAGTCATTCACCTCTATTCGTGAATTATTTCAAATCATTCGATAAATGAAGTTACATCGGGATCCACGTAGCTACTTCTTCATTTCCCACCGCAAGTTCGTCTTCATCAACCGAGCCAATCCATCCTTGGATGATTGAAACACCTAAGGCTTTAAAGGAACCTACTAACTAGCCACTCTTGGCTCTTGCGGTTCTAGAAGTGAAGTCCATGAAAGGGACTGAAATGAAACACCTAAATAAAAATAGATCCACTAGAAACATATCCATTCTCTCAGCCATAGCAATGGCAGTAGCCTCGACAGGAATCATGCTTTCCATTGCTCCCTCAAGTCAAGCAGCTACATTTGTAAGTCTTAACACTGCCGACAGTTTTGCAGTGCTTGCAGGTTCTGGAATTACCAACACTGCTGCCACGACTATCACCGGCGACCTTGGTTATTACCCCACCGTTACCTACACAGGTTCTGGTTCTGTCACACTAACTGGCTCTGATCACGCAGGTGACTCAGTAACACAAGGTGCGAAAACTGATCTCAGTAACGCTTACACATCGGTCGCTGCAGAGATACCTACCACTGTCACAAGTGCAATCGCAGCCGTGACGCTAACACCTGGCGTGTACCACAGTGGATCAAACTTGACACTCGGTGGCAACATCGTTTTGGATGCAGGTGGAAATTCTAATGCTGTCTTTATCTTTCAAGCCGGCAGTACGATCACGACAGCATCGAGCACCAACATCACAGTAATTAATAGTGGACAGGCTTGCAATGTCTTCTATTCAGTTGGTTCATCGGCAACTCTTGGAACTGGAACGCACTTAGTTGGAAATGTCTTGGCTGTTACAAGTATCACCGATAACGGTGGAGCAGTTGTTAGCGGTCGACTTCTCGTGGCTGAGAGGTTATCCCTATCTCGCAAGAGGTTGGTGCGGTCAGGGTGGTTGTTCGCGATTTTAATTGCGGCAACTGCCTTGCTTTCTCCTCTCAGTCGATCTCATCATGGGATCTCACCTAGAACACCGATGGCTGTGCAGTCAGTTTCGGCGCAGCCACAACAACTCACTTTCGCGAAGCGTTCAGTGCCTCTTCGAATTCAGATTCCATCTCTCTCGGTAAATTCCAGCATCATTGAGCTGGGACTCGAGAAGGATGGAACTCTTGCCGTTCCACCTGATGGCTCTATAGCGGGCTGGTATAATGAGTCTCCAACACCAGGTGAGATCGGACCAGCTGTCATCGTTGCTCACGTCGATTGGAAGGGAAAAGAAGGCGTCTTTTTTAACCTCAAATCCATAAAGGTTGGTGCTTTTGTCAAAATCGTTTGTGCGGACGGAACCACCCAAACTTTCAAGGTAGAAAAGGTTGAAGCTTTTGCCAAGAAAAACTATCCAACAAATCAGGTTTACGGTGATATCGCCTATGCGGGTTTACGACTCATCACTTGTGGTGACTTCAACTTCCAACTACATAAATATGTAAAAGACATAGTCGTCTTCGCCAAAGTGGTTCCGTCTGTCTAGTTTTTACCTCGTAAAATTTTACGTATCTGCTCAAGAGCTACCTTGATTCGAGATTCATATCCATGAGTGGAAGGTTGGTAGTACTCCTTTCCAAACAAATTGTCAGGCAGGTACTGCTGTTGCGCCACACCTGCTTCGAGATCATGAGGATAAATGTATGAATTGGAATCTCTCGTGGCATTTTCAGTGCGGTCACGTAGCGCTCCTGAGTTAGGGTCACGTAAATGTGCAGGAACTGGACCGCTTTTGCCTGCCTGCACATCTGCAATCGCGACTTCAGTTGCTAGGGAGGCAGCATTGGATTTAGCCGCAGTTGCTAAATAAGTTACCGCCTCGCCAAGAATGATTCGCGCCTCTGGCATCCCGATCATCGCAACTGCTTGAGCCGCCGCCACCGCTAGTACAAGAGCTTGTGGGTCCGCCAGACCAATATCTTCGCTAGCGCTGATCATCATGCGTCTAGCAATAAAGCGAGGATCTTCCCCTGACTCCAGCATTCGCGCCAGGTAATGCAACGATGCGTCTACATCAGAGCCTCGAATACTTTTTATAAACGCACTAGCGACGTCGTAATGATTGTCGCCATCACAGTCATAATTTTGAATCACGCGATCTACGGCGCGATGAAGAGCTGTAGTGGTTATCTCACCATCTGCAGCACCCGCAGCGGCCTCTAAATAAGTGAGTGCTCGACGAGCATCGCCTGCAGCCAACCTCACGAGAGCATCTTTCGCCTCGACATCGATTGTTATCTTGCCATTTACATCATTGAGTCCGCGCGGGTCGGTTAAGGCGTGATCAATCAACGCCGCGATGTCGGCATCAGGAATTGCCCTCAATGTGAGAACGATGGAGCGCGAAAGTAAAGGGGAGTTAATCGAGAAAGATGGATTTTCTGTGGTCGCCGCTACCAGCGTTACCCAACGATTTTCTACCCCTGGAAGCAGCGCATCTTGTTGTGACTTAGAAAACCTATGAACTTCATCGATAAAAAGTACGGTCTCCCTATTATCTCTATCGAGATGAGCTTGAGCCTCGTTCAAAACTTCACGAACTTGGGCGACTCCCGAGCTCACAGCCGATAGTTCCACAAATTCCCGCGAGTCGGAGTGGGCAATCATTTTGGCTAACGTGGTCTTGCCACTACCTGGTGGCCCGTAAAGAAGGATGCTGGTGATGTGTTTTGCATCCCCATTGATCAACCTCATGAGTGGCGAGCCCTCTTGAAGTAGGTGTTGCTGGCCTAATAATTCTTGAACTTTGGTAGGACGAAGTCTGACCGCTAACGGAGCGTTGGCATTCCTGGAATTTTTTTCACTCATGTTTACCTCATCTTCACCAGCAAGAACTCTAGTGCCTCCAAAACCACTGGTTGTGACCTTCAGTGCTAACTTTGTTGGCGATTGATGGCAGGATCGGAAGGTGGAGAGTGCAGCAAAAAGAGTATTAATTGTTGGTGGCGGGGCCTCTGGGGTAATTGCAGCCATTGCCCTCATTAGATCCGGAGTTGCACCTGACCAGATTGATATTGCCGAGCCTCGCCAATTACTTGGTGAAGGATTGGCCTATCAAACTCGGGATTCCACGCACCACCTTAACGTTCCAAGTTCGAGAATGAGTGCAATCGAGGAATTGCCAAATGACTATTTGGACTGGTCTAACGCTCTCCCCTATTCATTTATGGAACGTCAAAGTTACGGTGAGTATTTACGCGATCGTTGTGGTTCTGGAATACATCACATTAAAGATTATGTAATTGATTTAGAACCGCAGATAACGGGTAGCATTTTTGCAACCTTTTCATTGGGAGATGTAAAAAACTACGACAAAGTTGTTTTAGCTATGGGCCACGGTAAAGCTCGGATTCCAGATTTTCTTCGCGACCACCCCCTGACACCTCGGATAATCCTCGATGTATGGAATGGGTCAGATCTGCCTGATTGCCGCACCCTACTTTGTTTTGGTGCAGGCCTAAGTTTTATAGATACTGCCTTGACTCACTTAGCGCGAAATCCAAGCAATAGGGTTATTGCGATTTCAGGTTCCGGAAATTTACCCGAACGAATTGGTAGCAACTCCGAAGTAGCGTTTGAACCGACCCTAAACGAGGTCAATACTTTAGAAAAACTGCGGACTTATCTATTTGATGCCGGGGATAATTGGCGTGATGCTGTAGCTGGATTGAGACCCATAAAAGAAGATATGTGGAATGGATTCACTCCTTCTGAACAAGAGGAATTCTTGCTAACGGATGGTTATACGTGGTCAAAGCGCAGGCATCCGATGGCACCCGAGATTGCTAATCGACTTGATGAAGCAATTAATTCTGGACAAATACAAATCATTAGAGGAAAGGTAGATAGGCTTGTTGGCCTTGAAAATTCGGTTGAAATTTCTCTTGAAACTGGGAGTTCATATTCTGGCGAATATTTGGCTATATGCATCGGACGTGACTATAAAGTTTCAGATCCGCTTAGTACGACTCTAATCGAAGAGGGCAAGACCCAGCGCGGTTATTTAGAGATGGGTCTCTCCGTTGATGCTTCCACCGGGTTACTCAAAAAATCTGATGGAAGTAAATACTCCAATATTTTTGCTCTCGGTCCTCTTCGTTTGGGTGGGATCTTCGAGAGTACTGCTATTCCGGATATTGCACGACAAGCATTTACAATTGCTTTAGTCGCAGCTATTTCGGGAAATTAAACCTTCACGATTAACATTATTGATAGAACCCCGGCTAGTGCTCGTGATCTAGGTGCAGGGCAGCTAAGTAGTTTTCCAATTTCCGATCGGGAATCACCCAAATTGCAGCAACAATTGCGTAAAGAACCACCCCAATTTTTGGTAACCAAAAAGAGAAAATAATTCCGGTGAGATAGAGCACGGGAGAGATCTTGCTCTTCCAACTGCTTTCACCGGCGAATTTCGCAGCTAAATCGTTCCCATGACTTTTTACGATACTTTTTTGGAGAATTAAGAATGCAATCGCCGCCATAAATAGTGATAACCCATATGTCATGGTCGGGTCTCGGGAAATTTTAGAGGATCCCATCCAAGCGGTAAAAAATGGGAATAGTGACAACCAAAAAAGTAAGTGCATATTTGCCCACAAAATCCTGCCATCAATTCGATTCGTGGCTCTGATCAAGTGATGATGATTTACCCAATAAATTGCTAGATAGGTAAAGCTCAAAGCATAAATTTCAAAAGAGGAGATGAGTGATCTAAGTGCCGAGAAAGTGAAACCATGCGGGGTCGTTAGGCTAAAAACCATGATCGTAATAATGATGGCTATCACGCCATCGCTAAATGCCTCCATACGACTAGTGTTCATATCAAGATTTTAGTGGAGATAATTTTTATAAGTGCTAAATGACTAACCAAGTGATTGATAATGTCAGTAAAGGGGTTAATGTTCACCCAGCCTATCCACTAAAGCTGACTAAGAGTCTTTGCCTTACTTAGCAGGCTCGAACTCCGGACGGGTGGAAGGGGTGGTCGGCGCAATAGCCGGCCCCGTCTCACGTTCTCGGCGTACAACACGCTCTGGCTTACCAATTTCGGCCATCTCGATACCCCTTTCTCAATCCATAAAATGGTAACAGTCATTATTCTGCAAGGCGCACTGAACCCGGAGCGGGGCATTTACTTAATAGAGAAATTTGCACCCTTGCGGTGTTTACTTCTTTTATGAGGGCCAAATTGGGAAAACGACGTATTGTCAAGTTTATAAGGCTCTATCCGATGATCGTGCTCACTGCCCTCGCTCTCACTTTTGGGCTTTCAAGTAGAGATTCAACAGGACATAGACAATTCTCGCAAACTGCACTGACCGCCCTACTCGTTCTTTTCGTTGGTGTATTCCCCTTGGCAGTCATAATCGGTTTTATCTTTGTGGGTCAGTTGGGGAATACACAGTTCAACTTTAAGCAACAAAGTAAGCATATTTTTAAGTACACAAACCCCTTCTCGCTCCCAGTTGAGAATATGCATGGTTACAAAATAGCTCTGATTACCGGACGAATACCCACCTTCACTGGTCTTACAGGTGACGACTATCTAACTGACGCATCAGCTACCTGCACTTACGATGCAAATCATGTGCCACCGGTCGCTGATTGCCAATGTGGATTTTATGCATTCAAAGATCTTCCGTCTGCTAAATTCGAATTGTCATTAAATCCTGGCACTTTTTTATTAGATATTGATCTTTACGGCATCGGTTTTGTTTATGAGGGTGGCTATAGGGCAGAGCAGCAGGTTGTGAAACAACTGCACGTACCCAAGCGGTGTATGAGGTGCAAAGTGCTCCCCACAAAAGTTTTCGTCACCACCTTCAAATTGGGATTTAGCAACGATACATGGTGGCAGTGGGCGGTCAGATGCAAAATGTGTAGCAGCACCTTCAAAGCGGAAGATAAACTCTCAATCTTACAAATGGGGGCAGCACTCAATGTAAATATTGAAACTAATAAACATTATTTGGATACAAAGTAGCAAACATTGTGCTCAACTTCGCCTGGCGCAAACAGAAATGTACTTTATTGAGTACCGAACTCATGAGACCAGACAGTGGATTAAAATTCGTGTATCGTAAGACTCCACGGGAGTTCAGTAATACTGGACTGAGAGGAAGACTCCATAGTCTTCGACCGTCGAACCTGAAATGGGTAATGCCACTACAGGGAGACTGCTCAAACCCGTGCCTTGTTCGTAATAGAAAGGGCACGTAAATGCTTAGATTTAAGAATCGGAAGTGCGCGAAAGCCTCGATAACTATTTCGGTGGCTTTCGCTATTTTAGCAATCACCGTTACTACTTCATCAGGATTATCTGCAGCACAAGCTTTCGTTAAGGTAACTAAGAAAATACGAGAGGTAACACTTGTCACTCATGATTCGTTTGTGATGAGCAAAGCGCTGATTGAAGATTTTGACAAAACTACTGGCTACCACCTCAATCTTATAAAAGCTGGAGATGTCGGGGGACTTACTAATCGATTAATCCTAACTAAGGGAACTCCTATTGCAGATGCCGTATTTGGTATCGACAATACATTTGCTGGGCTGGCACAAAGCAATGACCTTATCCAAGGCTCATTGCAAGCGATTGATTTTGGAGACGTCTCCTTTAATTACGATAAATTATGGTTCGCAAATCATAAGATCTTGCCGCCTACTTCTGTCAAGCAATTAATTAATCCAATTTACAAGGGTTTAACCGTAATTGAGAATCCAAATACTTCATCGACGGGGTTATCTTTTCTGGCTGCCTCTGTGGAGTTATTTGGTGAATCAGGTTGGCAGAGTTACTGGAAGGCTTTAAAAGCGAATGGGGTAAAAATTTCTGCTGGTTGGGAAGATGCCTATTATGTTGATTTTTCTGGATCAAGCGGAAAAGGCCCTTACCCAATTGTCCTGAGTTACGCTTCTTCTCCAGCGGACGAAGTACGGGCCAATGGTCAATCGCAAACCGCAAGCATCATGGATGGTTTTTTTCGGCAAACCGAATATGCCGGTGTGCTAAAAAATGCTAAGAATCCACTCGGCGCTTCAGCCGTAATTAAATACTTGCTCGGACCAAAGTTCCAAAGAGCTTTGCCGCAGGCTATGTATATGTACCCAATAGTGAAGAACACCGAAATTCCAGAAAAATGGAAGAAGTTCACCATACTGGCGAAGCGTACTTATGGTGACACTTTGAACATTAATTCCAACCGGAAATCCTGGCTCGCCCAATGGTCAGCCATCTTTAAATAACCATCCCAAGATGAAGAGGCGATCTCTCCGGGTGGCCCTCTGGTCTGGCCCGCTAATTTTTATTGGCGTGCTTTTCTATTGGCCACTAGGAAAGATTATTGGATTGGGTCTGAGTGGTGACTGGCTCTCTGCAATTGCTACTAGGAACGTCTTTTCTATTGTTTGGTTTACTATTTGGCAAGCGGCTTTCTCGGCAATGCTCACGCTGCTAATTGGTATCCCCGGCGCATATTTGCTCTATAACAAAAAATTTGCCGGACAGCGATTAGTCCGTGCCTTAATAACAGTTCCATTTATTTTACCAACCATCGTGGTAGCAATCGGATTTACCTCACTTCGCAAGTTGCCCTTAATATCTAACTTACTATTTGCCCATTCCGCCATTCCGGCGATTATTTGCGCTCACATATTTATGAACTACTCGATTGTTGTGCATACTGTTGGCGGTACTTGGATAACGCTTGATACAAACTGCGAGTATGCAGCTGCGCTGGATGGAGCGGGGCGTTTTCGAACTTTTATAAGTGTCACTTTGCCGCAATTAAGGTCGGCAGTTATCTCTGCTACCGCATTAGTTTTTCTTTATTGTTTAACTAGTTTTGGAATAATTTTAGTTCTTGGTGGGGGTAACGTATATTCTCTTGAAACTGAAATATTCACCGCAGCAACACAGTACTTAGATTTACCCAAAACCTCAGGACTTGCTTTAATTCAGACCGCTCTCACGATCTTCATCTTGTTTATGGTGCAACGTGCGGTAAGAAATCCGATACTGCAAGATGATGCCTCACCTGATAGTCGGCGTGCTCATATTGATCGCCGTGATTTGCCAGTGATTATAATTACGGTACTTTTTCTGATATTTGTTATCACGCTGCCAATAGCCACTCTTTTTGCGCAGGCATTTACTTTTGAAGGTCATCGCTCACTAGTCAATTTTGCCCATCTATCAGGAAATGGAACACGTGATTTACTGAGTATTACAGTAGGACAAGCAGCAATTAATACACTCCGGAATATGACTATTTCCAGCACCTTGGCTTTAATTATTGGAATAACAGTGCTCTTTATTCTGTCGCGGCGTAATAAAAATCGTTACCAACGGACATCTCAAAGGATCATAGATATTCTCTTTCAGCTTCCGATTGGGGTTTCAAGCGTCGTCCTCGGATTTGGATACTTGATCACTTTCAGCGGCGGTCCGTTCCCACTTCGAGCGAGTTGGTTAGTTACGCCGCTAGTTCAGGCGCTCCTGGCGACCCCCTTGGTAATCCGTTTTATCTATCCGTCTTTACAAACAATCAATAGTGAACTACTAGATGCGGCAGCAACGGATAAGGCGACATCTGGTCAAATTTGGTGGCTGATTGAGTTACCAATTATTCGTGGGGTGATTATAACTGCAGCTGCCTACACAGCCATTATCTCAATTGGTGAATTTGGTGCTGCAAGTTTTCTAGCTTATGGCAATCAAGGTACTTTGCCGATGGTGCTCTATCAATTGATAGCAAGACCAGGCGGTCAGAATTACGGAATGGCGATGGCGGCTAGTGCGACACTTATATTTGGTGTTTTTCTTCTTGTTTATCTTGCCGGACTCATTGACGTTATTCGATTTTCTGTTCCATTAAAATCAAAAAAAAAGTGCGTTGTGAGGTGTTCTGTTCCAGCACTTAGTTGACTCATGTCTCAGGAGATAGTTGACACTTGGGGATGTCTGATTCCCGCCCTAATTCCAAGTCCCAGGTCATCA
>JAYTQV010000096.1:0-4860 GCA_043746515.1 Actinomycetes bacterium
AATCTACTCCAATTGCTAAGCCCTGTATCACTTTCGCATCCGGCAAACTTATTTTCACCTCACTTCCGATGGTCTGTGAAAGTGCCATATACGTTGACGTTAACTCAGCACCTAACTCCCATTTTTCATATAGTTCCTCAAATGTACGCAGTATTTGCGGCAATAATTCGTTGCGATCAATTTCAACCCCAGTCTCAATAAAAATTGAGGATGCACTCTCTACTGGCAACTCTGAGACCATCGTCGAAACGTTGATTCCGATGCCCACAATGATTCCTCCTCTAAAACGTTCACACAATATCCCGGCAATCTTTCCGCTGCTACTCACGATGTCGTTCGGCCACTTAGTAGAGAAACTGCTCGAATCTGTTGCCTCATTTAATGTTCGAGCAACCGCGCTACCCGCGATCAATGGAATCCAACCCCACTGCGTGAGGCGGACTGGTTTAACGTAGAAAGAGAAGAGAAGTGCAACATGTGGAACGGAATCAAATTTTCGATCCAGACGTCCTCGACCTGCGCTTTGATATTCAGCAACTACGCAATCTCCGGCCCTGACTAGTTCGTGCTTCAACTCATCTTGGGTCGACACCACAGAATCCAATACGCATACCGACCAGTAATGAGAGTTGAGTGCAGCAGAAATAGTTGACTCGGCAAGAAATGCTCGTATCACAGAAGCCTGCTTCACTAGTAAAGTGCGGATGTGACTGACCCGATACATACTACCGCCGCCAAGATCAATGATTTGAGAGTACGCCTCGAGAATGCGGCACAAAGTGGCACTCCAGCAGCCATTGAAAAGCGCCATGCGATTGGTAAGTACACAGCACGCGAGCGCATCATGAAACTCGTTGACGAAGGCTCCTTTGTTGAATTTGATGCTTTCTCTACCCATCATTCAGATAAATTTGGAATGGATAAATCTCATCCTTATGGAGATGGTGTCATAACTGGATATGGAACCATCGATGGACGCACAGTTGCTATCTCCTCTCAAGATTTTATGGTTTTCGGGGGGTCACTTGGTGAAACCATGGGAAAGAAGATCGTTAAAGTAATGGAGTTTGCGCTTAAATCTGGTATTCCAATGATCGGTTTGAATGATTCTGGTGGAGCTCGTATTCAAGAGGGAGTTGCATCCTTAAGCCAGTACGGAGATATCTTTAAGAGAAACGTTCGTTCCTCTGGTGTGATTCCGCAAATCTCAGTGATTCTAGGTCCTTGCGCTGGTGGAGCGGTTTATTCGCCAGCGATAACTGATTTTACAATTATGGTAAGTGAGACCTCCTACATGTTTATAACTGGTCCGGACGTAATTAAGGCCGTGACTGGCGAAGAGGTTGCAATGGAAGATTTGGGTGGGGCTGCAACTCACAATTCCAAAACTGGAAACTCACATTACCTCGCAGAAAATGAAGATGCGGCACTAGATTACGTAAAGGCGCTCTTATCCTTCTTGCCGAGCAATAACCTCGATGATGTACCAGTACTGCGAGCTACCGAATCAGATGGGATTGCTCCTTCAGATCGCGCTCTCGACTCCTTAATTCCAGATAATCCCAATAAACCGTATGACATGCGCGTAATCGTTGAAGCAATACTGGACGAATCAAATTTCTTGGAAGTTCATGCTCTCTTCGCTCCTAATATCTTGGTGGGGTTTGGAAGAATAGAGGGCCATTCAGTCGGAATTATCGCAAACCAACCGATGAATTTCGCTGGAACTTTAGATATTGATGCTTCAGAGAAGGCAGCCCGGTTTTTACGAACCTGCGATGCATTTGGTATCCCTGTGGTTACCCTCGTGGACGTTCCCGGATTCTTGCCTGGAACACAACAGGAGTGGAACGGCATCATTCGTCGCGGTGCAAAATTACTCTATGCATACGGAGAAGCATCAGTCCCATTGGTAACAGTAATTACGCGTAAGGCATATGGCGGGGCATATATTGTTATGGGATCTAAGCATCTGGGAGCGGATGTCAATGTGGCATGGCCGACTGCTCAGATTGCAGTTATGGGAGCACAAGGGGCAGTCAATGTTCTTTATCGTAAAGAAGTTGCCGCAGATCCAGGAAGTGCGGCAGCCTTAATTCATGAGTACGAAGAGGAACTCCTCAATCCATATATTGCTGCTGATCGTGGATATATAGATTCAGTTATTGAACCCCATTCCACGCGAGGTCATATCACTAAAGCTTTACGTGCTTTAGCAAATAAGAGAGTGGATCTCCCAACTCGCAAACATGGAAATATTCCACTCTAATGCCGCACAATAATGATTTTCCACGTGAATTCCGCAAACTAGGATTCACGATCCATGCCGGTACGCCCACTCGCGAAGAGCTCACAGCGTTGACTCGTGCAATAGATGAGTTGGAAAAGAACGCACATCCACCAACTAAATATCGCAGTTCGTGGGCACGCCTAAAAATTCAAAACTCCCTCCCTCGTAAGTGGGGTACAACCGCCTCATGAGTAAACAAATTATCCTTGCCTCGGCTTCCCCATCTCGAAAGAGAATTCTAGAATCCATAGGTATCGTTCCTAAGATTTTGGTGAGTGGGGTAGATGAAGAAACGCCCGAACTACTTGCGCTAAAACCAGCGGACTTGGTGATAGCTCTAGCCATTCTGAAGGCTCATAGCGTTTTTAATGCCAACAAAAATTTGAAGAGTGCACTGGTCATCGGATGTGATTCCACATTTGAATTTGAAGGTCAAAATTTTGGTAAGCCACTAACGCCAGATCTCGCCATTGAACGCTGCCATCTTCTCAGTGGTAAGAGTGGTTACCTTCATACGGGCCACAGCGTCATCGATACCGACCAAGGACTCGAGGTTTCGGACATATCAACCTCTAAAGTTGTCTTTGCCAAAATGTCTGACTCGGAGATCATCAATTATGTGAATTCTGGAGAACCACTCAACGTTGCTGGAGGATTTACGTTAGATGGAAATTCGGCGCCATTTATCTCTCACATCGAAGGCGATCCCAGCGGAATTATGGGTTTATCTCTTCCTACCTTTCGAAAAATTACTCTGAATTTAGGGCTCCAGTGGTCTGAAGTCGCACCAGTGAGGTCCCATTCATGACCACGATAACTGCTGTATTAATCGCTAATCGCGGTGAGATCGCGGTTCGAGTGGCTCGTGCCTGCAGAGACCATGGAGTCAAGAGCATTGCTATTTACTCTGATGAAGATCGAAACTCATTACATGTGGCGACCGCCGATGAAGCCTTCTCACTCAATGGTCTATCGGCCGCGGACACTTATCTTGATCAAACCAAAATTTTAGAGATTGCAAAAAGTTCTGGCGCGGACGCTATCCACCCTGGTTACGGGTTTCTCTCGGAGAATGCAAATTTTGCTGAGCGAGTGATTGAGGCTGGATTGATCTGGATAGGGCCACCTCCAGCTGCGATCCGACAACTCGGCGATAAAGTTTCTGCGCGCAAGATTGCTGCCAAAGTAGGTGCGCCACTTGTTGCGGGAACTGCAGATCCCGTTGACTCGCCAGATGAGGTAATTGCTTTCGCCAAAGAGCACGGTCTTCCTGTTGCTATTAAAGCGGCTCATGGCGGTGGTGGACGAGGACTAAAAGTCGCATTTACGATGGATGAGATTCCAGAACTCTTTGCTTCAGCAGTCCGCGAAGCAATTACTGGGTTCGGACGTGGTGAGTGCTTTGTGGAACGATATCTTGATAAGCCACGACACGTTGAAACACAATGTTTAGTAGATATGTATGGAAACGCAATTGTCGTAAGTACTAGAGATTGCTCTCTGCAACGTCGACATCAAAAATTGATAGAAGAAGCTCCTGCGCCCTTTCTCACTGATGCCCAGGTAGAACAGCTCTACACCTCTTCCAAAGCGATTATGCGCGAGGTTGGCTATGTAGGTGCTGGAACATGCGAATTCTTGGTTGGTAAAGATGGAACCATCTCCTTCCTGGAAGTAAATACTCGTTTACAAGTTGAGCACCCCGTCAGCGAAGAGGTCACTGGCTTAGATTTGGTACGAGAACAATTGCGAATCGCATCAGGTGAGTCCATCAGCCCCATTGATCCAGTTATTCGCGGCCACAGTATCGAATTTAGAATTAATGGCGAAGATCCGGGAAATGGATTTTTACCTTCCCTCGGCATTATTACCAAGTGGGAAGTTCCATCCGGCCCAGGCGTTCGATTAGATGCGGGTTTTGATCACGGTCACACCGTCGGTTCGCATTTTGATTCTTTACTCGCGAAATTAATAGTTACAGGTGCGACCCGGCAAGAGGCAATTGAGCGAGCACGCAGAGCGCTGCGAGAATTTGAAATTGGTGGGATAGCCACGGCCTTACCTTTCCATAGGGCCATTGTGGACGATCCAAATTTCACGGAAGTTTTCAAGGTTTACACCAGTTACATCGAGAATGAGTTTGAAAATCAAATTGCGCCATTTAATTTCAAGGAGGGAGTAAACGCTTCTAAAGTAGCCTCTCAAAAGGTAGTTGCTGAGGTCAATGGTCATCGCTTCGAGGTGGTTCTACATTCGCAAGCACCTGCCGAAACGAAGCATCGAATTAAGAGCAATAGCGTTGCGAAAAGTTCAGGTAACTCTGTAACGAGTCCTATGCAGGGGACGGTGGTAAAAATTGTCAAAGCCAATGGAGATCGAGTCGAAGTTGGAGATTTAATAGTTGTCTTGGAGGCGATGAAGATGGAGCAGCAACTTATTGCGCAACGTGCAGGTGTAATTGCCCAACTTGGAATTGGAGTGGGTCAAACCGTTTCAAGTGGACAATTACTCTGCGTGATCGAGGACTAAGAGAGCTTTACTTTTCCACTCTTGAGGGCTGCAATCGCGGT
>JAYTQV010000097.1:0-17526 GCA_043746515.1 Actinomycetes bacterium
TTCACACGCTACCGTAAACGGTCATCGGAAGGAGCGTTCAAACGATGCACATATGAATTTCGAAAACTAGTGAAGTTTTTCTAAAAATTTCAAAAGTGGCCCTGTCCACTGCTGACACAAACAATTGGTCAACTCTGTTAAATCAGAGTCTTTACGGTCCAAAGACAGCGTCAACAAATACTCATGATGAACGATCAGGACCAATCCGTCAACGTCAGAGGCGGCTAAACGATGTCCAGGTTCAGCAAATGGCTACTCGTTACCTCGAGGGGGCCACGGTATATGAGTTGGCCGTTGAGTTCGACGCTTGCCGGAGCAAGGTTTCCGAGCGACTTAAACAGAACGGCGTCAAAATGCGCCTCACACCGCCATCTGATGACGAAGTCTGCGAGATGGTTCGGCTATACGAGTCTGGGTTATCACTGGCTGTCGTTAGCAAAATAGTTGGAAAATCGGTTGGAACGGTAAAACGTTACCTCCAGGAGTACGGAGTCCGTACACGGGACACACACAGACGAGTCCGCTAAATTGGCGTTACCGGGTTTGCGCGATCCGAATGTCGGAACATGATTATCCTCTTAATCATTGCTGAACTCTCTCTGAACGGAATGATCTCATCACAGCACGGGAGAAGAGTCATGATCTTGTTCGTCCCATGAGCACCAGATAAAAGCGGTATTGGCGCTCGCTCGCTTCGGGGCAAAGGCTTTCGGATTTATACGAAGACTGCTCCGAAGTAATACCTAGCAAACTAGAGGAGTAGGAAAGTCATGTCTCTATGGAACTGGAACCAGGAGCTCAAACTAGAACAAGGAGTCTTGTAAAGATACTGGCGGATAAAACACTCCAATGATGACAAAGGGATTCGTCGCCCAGCCATGAAATTGACGAGTCGTACCCAGAAAAAGAAAAATATCTCTTCTAGAAAACTCATCCCAATACTTTTTCACAACAAGAGCGATTGCTTCGTCCTCATTGCCGTTGGATCGTTGAAGGCATTTCCAAAACAATGCACCAATTTCCCAATCCTCGATCATTAAGGTGCTTTTCTTCCCCGTGGAGTCTTGAAATTGATATGAGAACTTGTATGGGAGTTTCTTGACGATGGAAAACTCTTTTCTGACCTCGTCTTCTGATTGGAAAAAGGAGAGTTGGTTCGCTTTCGCCTCCAATATTTTAAGGCTATCTGGATTCCATTCACGTTCTGTTTTCTCAACAACAAAACACAAGAGTTCTGTAGGTTTGAAAATAGCGATAGACAATTCATTGCTATTGGCTTTCACTATCAACGTGCTCAAATCGTAATTAACGACATTGTTGCCAAAAATTATTTGCTTTCGTTCAGCCCATCCGTCTCCGCTTCCAACGGGATCACCAATCAATTCAATCTTTGAAATGTCTGTCGGGCGAAAACTCTCAGGCCTAGGGTCACTCGTATTTTTCACTAAAGGCAGCGCCATCCATTGATATTTCTTGTATCGGTTTTCGTAATCCAGTCTGCGAAATGGCAAAGGATAGATGCGAACCCACCTACCATCATCGAGAATGCCAGCTGTGCAAACCAATTCGTCATACTTCTTAGATAATGTGGGATAAGTCTTAACGGTGATAAACACCTTTCGTATCAAACTCATAAATGCACGGCTCTGATCGCTCTGGTATCCTCAATGTATTCGCTGACACAATGCCGATGACAATAGTCATGGTGTTTCTCAAAGCAAGTAAGTGCAATTCGCCTATTTTGATCAAATAATCCATTTACTGTGTTTAGGCTTTCTGTCTTCTGCGGCAAAGTCTTTCTGTAGGTTTTAAAAAGCTCGATGTAGTCAGATTTCGTTTCAAGTCCACTCCTACTCTGTGAGGCAATACCCAAGTCTGGAATGTGAACATATTCAATACCCAACTTCGGTAGCACGCTGCTCAGCATGCCTTTCGAGAAACCAAACTTACGACTCAAAGGATTATTCCTAACATCACACAATACGCGCACATCATGACTGATCAGTTCATTAACATATTTCTCGAAGGACAACCCCTCATAGCCTATTGTGAATAACTGTTTCGCATTCGACTTCAATTTCTTTTTTGCCAGCCCAACAGCTTCAAGAGACTTCTCATTCAGAATATCCTTTGCCATTTTGCTGTGTATGGCATAGTAGGGATACCGCTCATAGACATACCGCACGAGTTTCTTGCCCCGGTATTCCTCATGATTTCTGGCAAATTCACCAACTCTTGCCCGAGCCTCCGTTGAGATACCCACGGTGGATTTCTCCAACAATTGAATGTCATGGCCAACTGTCCGGAGCCAACCTCTGGACTCCAATAACTCAATGTCTGATTGAGCTTGGAATGAGTAGCATCCAAAAAAATAGGGTACAAAGTCGTAGTGTGGTGTTTCAACGTTCTGTTGAGAAAGAAACAACAGTTTCTGAAAATCCATTTTGGACAAAATCCCACCTGATTGCGCTAAAAGAACTAGAAGAAAGCGCTGTCGATGGTAATTCGGTATTTGAAGTTTGGTCACGCCTCCTCCTCCATAAAATTCATCGTACCATTCCCAAAAGAATCGGAGCCATTAACCGCAATATTGCTTAGAGACCAAATCACTTCCAAAAAGTATCGTCCCGCTTCAAGGGTCAGGCAAGTTTCAAGGTGTTCAGTATGAAGGGCGACATGATCCACTTGTCGAAGAGGCCACCCTGGCAACAGCTACAAGATGTTCTTGCATCGCACCTCAATGGCGAACGCACTCGCAAACACCCTCACTTCTTGAAGAGCACTATCTACTGCGGAGTAGTGCATGATTGTTCAGCATTCAAGGTCGTCAAGCGGTGTGACATACCCAAATTTCTTCTGCGTCAGGCGTCACTCGAAACGAACCAACTGCACCCAGAGCGCGGTGCTTGTCTACAAGGTCGAGAGAAACTGGAAGAGCATTACCAGAGGATGACATTCAATCCATCTTTGTGCGGAGCAACATCAACTATTTGACAAGTGTTGGTCTACTAGTTTCCGAGGCACTCATCAAAAACTTGATCGGAGCTAAGTGGTTAAAGAAGGAAATAAAGACCTGGGTCAAAAAGAATATTCCGAATGCAACATCAGGCAAAGGTTTACCGCTCCGGCTATTGATCCTATTTCCTTAAGTCCAATCAATCAGGAATCGGTGGCTCATCACCTATGATCGTCGAGCCTATGGTTGGCATCCATGCTTTAGAAGTTTGATGTCGAGATGCAAAAGGTGAACCAAAACTAGTGCTGTCCATACTACGGTAAACAAGCCGATTGCCTATGATCGTACCTACATAGTTGCCCTCAGGTCCATATACCTTGTCACCCCGCACCCGCCCAACCTGTTCGCCAGATCTAGCGAAAATATCGTCACCAGAACGACCCAGTGGTCTGCCATCTTTTGTGTACAGATCAGCCACGTTACCTCCTTTTTATTTCAAAGACCTAGCATTTTCACACATGAATAACGATGACTAGCTAGCGCGTTCATTAAACTCTCGAATACGGGAAAATATCTGGCTTAAGAAGCCCTAGCATCGATACTCACTAATATTTTTCGACTGCATTTTGCAGTAAGCGTACCACCGTGGAGCTGAGGGTGTTCTGTTTCATGACATCTGTCTCTCATGTGCCCAGACATGTGTCTCTCTTACCTGTTTAATAAGGGATGTCTGAGAATCCCCGTCCTAACTCACTCGCCCAAGACATTGTCCTGAGCGTCTTGCACGATGGTCTTACCCCTACCCAGGCATCCCTTCGCTTTGGGATGAGCCGGCGGCAGATTCACCGCTATCTCGCCCGCTACAAAACAGGTGGTCTTGAGGCCTTGGAGCCAAGAAGGCGAAGGCCAGCGAGCAATCCCAGAGCCCTCTCCCCAGAGTTGCAAGGAGAGATCATCAGAGTGCGCCATCATTTACTTGCACAAGGTCTCGATGCTGGAGCAGCTTCCATCGCCTGGCACCTGCGTGAGGGAAAGTTTCACACCCCAGCACTCTCCACTATTTGGCGCATCTTGCGCAACGCAGGACTGGTAACACCAACACCGGCAAAGCGTCCCAAGGCCTACATCACTCGCTTTGAAGCGGTGCAACCCAATGAAACCTGGCAATCTGATTTCACTCATTGGAGACTTGCAGATGGAAGTGATGTTGAGATCATCAACTGGCTCGATGATCACTCCAGGCTACTTCTGCACTGCTCGGTCTATAAGGCAATCACAGGAGAGATCGTGATTGATACCTTCAATGAGTGCCGAAAGAGTTACGGGACGCCATTTTCAACGCTCACCGATAATGGCATCGTCTATACCGCACGCTTTGTGAAAGGCAAGAATGGCTTTGAATACCTTCTATCGGAGTTAGATATCGTTCAAAAGAACGGTTCACCTGCCCATCCTCAGACCCAAGGCAAGATTGAACGCTTTCATCAAACTTTGAAGAAGTGGTTATCAGAGAAGGAAAGCGCCAAGGATCTTGAAGAGCTCCAGTTACAACTCGATGAGTTTCGTATCATCTATAACACTCAGCGTCCTCATAAAGCGCTCTTGATGTCTAATCCACAAAGCTCTTATGAGGGGCGAGTAAAGGCAACTCCCAAGGTCGCAAGTGAGAAAGAGCACTACCGAGTTCGCCATGACAGCGTGGATCAGTTTGGAAAACTCTCACTTCGTCGTGCCGGCAAGATGCATCATCTGGGAGTTGGAATCCAGAATCAATTCAAGAAAGTCTATGTCGTCGTTGATCACTACAAGGTTTCAGTGGTGGAGAGAAAAACTGGGGAGGTTATTTCAAGACACTCTATCGACCCATCGCGGAGCTACTGGACTAACGTGATGATTGATGAACTCACAAAAAGGTCCCGAAAACCAAAGTGAAAATAGAGACAACTGTCTCGACACATGAGAGACACATGTCTCGACACATCACACCGTGGAGCTGAGGGTGTTCTGTTCCAGCACTTAGTTGACTCATGTCTCAGGAGATAGTTGACACTTGGGGATGTCTGATTCCCGCCCTAATTCCAAGTCCCAGGTCATCATTCTTACCCTCCTGCATGAGGGGTTAACCCCTTCCGAGGCTGCTAAACGCTTTGGGGTGAGTAGGCAGTGGGTGCATGTTTTGATCACTCGACATAAGGCCGGTGGGATAGAGGCGTTGGGGACCAGATCAAGAGCACCTCACTGCCATCCCACCGCTCTGCCGCCAGAGATGGTTGATCGTATTGTGAAGCTACGCAAAGAGTTGTTAGCGAAGGGGTTCGATGCTGGGGCGCACTCCATCGCCTTTCATCTTCGCTCTGATAGTGAAACCTCACCTGCCGCTTCCACTATCTGGCGGGTTCTCAAGCGCGCAGGAGTGATTACACCTGCACCTAAAAAGCGTCCCAAGTCTTACATCACCCGCTTTGAAGCGGTGCAACCCAATGAGACCTGGCAATCTGACTTCACCCATTGGAGGTTAGCCGATGGAAGGGATGTTGAGATCATCAATTGGCTTGATGATCACTCAAGGTATCTGCTGGCCTGCGTTGCACACAAGGTGGTAACCGGAACGGTTGTGATCAATAGTTTTACTGCCTGCCAAAAGGAGTATGGAACGCCTTATTCCACTCTTACCGATAACGGTAATGTCTACACCGCGCGCTTTATGAAGGGCACCAATGGCTTTGAATATCTCTTATCGGAACTAGGGATAGTTCAGAAGAATGGATCGCCCGGACATCCCCAAACCCAAGGCAAGATTGAACGCTTTCATCAAACCTTAAAGAAATATCTGATCGAGCAAAAACCGGCTGGCAACCTTAAGGAACTTCAATTACAACTCGATCACTTTCGCCATATCTATAACAACGAAAGACCACACCACGCACTTGCCATGAAAACACCACACCACAGCTACACCGCAACGATTAAGGCCACACCGAAAGACTCCGTGAATAAAGATCACTACCGAGTACGCCATGACAGCGTTGATCAATTTGGGAAACTCTCACTACGTCGCGCTGGCAAGATGCATCATCTTGGTGTTGGAATTGAGAATCAATTTAAGAAAGTTTATGTCGTCATCGATAACTACAAAGCCAGTGTCATCGATAAGAAAACAGGAGAGATACTCTCCAAACACGAGATAGCGCCTGGCAAAAGCTATTGGACGAATTACTTAGTGGATGAAGAAACAAAAAGATCTCGAAAGCCATTGAGAGTCAATGATGTGTCGAGACATGAGTAAACGATGTCCCGACACATCACAAAGTGCGCTGTGAGGGACTCGAACCCCCGACCCGGTGATTAAGAGTCACCTGCTCTACCAACTGAGCTAACAACGCGTACTTGATGTGCGGAGACGACCTTATCAGCGTCTGTAAAGGCAAGGCAAAACGCTCCACACGCTCGATTTGCCATTGATTTCAGTAATTAAGCGTGATCTTTGTATCGATTATAAGAATTTTTGATCTCTTGTTCTGCACTTTCGTTGTTTACCCAATCTCCACCATGCACTTGTTTGCCTGGTTCTAGCGTTTTATAAACCTCAAAGAAGTGTTTGATTTCATCGAGTTCATAAGAAGGTACATCGCCGATATCGCGCAAAGAGTTTTTGCGAATGTCACCCGCTGCAACACATAACAACTTATCGTCTCCACCTTTTTCATCGACCATGCGGAACATGCCTACCGCGCGAACTGAAACGATACATCCCGGAAATGTTGGTTCATCTAACATCACCAATGCGTCGAGCGGATCGCCATCGAGTGAGAGAGTGTGCTTCACGTAACCGTAGTCGTGAGGAAATCTTGTTGCGGTAAAGAGCATGCGATCCAATCGAATCTCTCCGGTGCGATGGTCGATCTCGTATTTATTACGACTTCCCGCCGGAATCTCGATCACAACATCGAAGATCATCTCTGACAAAACGTGCTCCTGACTATTACTTGCTTGGAGGAACTACCGTACGAAATAGTGGGGTGAGCGACGGGGCTCGAACCCGCGACATCTCGGACCACAACCGAGTGCTCTACCAGCTGAGCTACGCCCACCATGAACTCGCAAATTCTACTGTAATTAGTTGGGAAGAAAAATTGTCTTCCGGTAGTACTCCAACTCCTCAATTGAGTCCTGAATATCACCGAGAGCGCGGTGGTTCCCGGTCTTTTTAGGCGCCGCGAAGTAAACCTTTGGGTACCAACGGCGAGCTAACTCTTTAATCGATGAAACATCGACGGTTCGGTAGTGAAGGTAAGCATTCACTTCCGGCAGGTGACGGGCAATGAAGCTGCGATCTACCGAGACAGAGTTTCCAGCTAATGGCGACTTTCCTGCCCCCGAGGCATACTTATTGAGGTACTCCAGAATCTGGGTTTGGGCTGCTTCTAGGGAGACCCCTTCACAAATTTCCGTGATTAGGCCGGAGGCCGTATGCATATTTCGGACAAAGTCGTTCATCCCCTCAAGGGCAGACTGGGGAGCATGGATGACCAAATCAACCCCTTCACCTAAGACATTGAGCTGGGAGTCAGTGACTAGGACGGCGATTTCCAGTAATACATCGGTTTCAAGATTTAGCCCTGTCATTTCGCAATCGACCCAGATGAGATTTGGTGATTCACTACCCATACCCAAATCTTAGAGCACACCTGTTGCTACGGCGATTTCACTTTCCGTTCACCTTCTAGACACCTTGGCTCCATTATTTACCACCAAATACGCGTAATCATTCCACTGTGAGTTCACCTAGTACGTCGTCTCCTACTCCAGTGGCGATACCCTCCAAACGGGAAATCTCGACCAAGCCTCGATTCTCAGACAAAGTATTTAGAGCTGTAGTTACATCAGGTGGTTTTTCCTCATTAGTAATCCTTGGCCTGATTTTGGCATTCCTATTATTCAATGGATTCAACACTTTAAAAATTCAAGGAGTGCATTTCCTCACCAGCAGTAATTGGCAAGCGGTCATGAATAGCGCAGGGCAGCTTGATCCAAAGAATTCTCATTTTGGAATCGCTGCAATGTTGATCGGCACCATGATTGTCTCGGTCATTGCGGTGCTGGTCGGCGTTCCAATCAGTGTTGGGGCTGCAGTCTATTTGACTTTTTATGCCCCAGAAGTAATCAAAAAAATTATGGTTTCTGCAATTGACCTCATGGCTGCCTTTCCTTCAGTCTTGTTCGGTCTTTGGGGATTTTTTGTCTTGGAATCGTCAGGAGAGTACTGGGCAAAATTACTTAATAAATATTTCTCTTGGATTCCGTTCTTTAAATTGCCCGCCCCTTATGTGAACAGATCTCCTTTTATTGCAGGTCTTGTACTGGCAGTCATGATTATTCCAATCGTTACTTCTATTTCAAGAGAGATTTTTTCACAGACTCCACTGGATCGAATTCAGGCAGCTTACGCACTTGGCGGAACGCGCTTTGCGATGTTACGTGCTGTGGCATTTCCATATGCGCGATCTGGCATCGTGGGCGGAATTATGCTGGGGTTAGGTCGCGCCATGGGTGAGACAGTGGCTGTCTACACGGTTCTCAATATTGTGTATCAAGTAAATTGGCAGATTCTTTTTAGTGCTGGCGGAAATGTTGCCTCTATGATCTTGCTCAAATTTGGTGAAGCCTCCCCTTATGAGATCAAAGCGCTCATGGCTGCTGGACTTGTGCTCTTCATCATGACCTTAATAGTTAATTCGCTCGCAAACTTGATCGTTGCTCGAACCGGAAAGAGTGGACGCTAATGTCTATGGTGCAGTCCTCTGGACCAAAACCAACCACCCCACTGCCGCGTAAGCCGTGGGCCGCCACCCCTGTCGATCGTGTAAAAACGGCAGGGGTCGTTCTTGCTGCTGCGATTGTAGGATTCTGCGTTTTAGCATTAACTCCACTTTCGGGAAAGCTCGCTTTTGCTGTCATCTTCTTCTTTACATATATGGTCATAGATTTTGCAGTAGCTTTCTTAAAAGCTGGAAGACCTGCCGCTGTAGATAGTCTTTTTCGCGCTTTCGTAACTTCCGCAATCTTGATTGCGCTAACGCCTGTTGTAAGTATTTTGTTGACAGTTTGGGTGAGAGGCTACAAGGGTCTGCATTGGTCATTATTTACTAAAGACATGCATTCCAACGCATACACAGATCCTGTCAGTCAAGGGGGTTTACTCCACGCAATTATCGGGACATTCCTTCTTGTTATCTTTGCCATGATCATCAGTGTTCCTATTGGAATTTTGACAGCGCTCTACCTCACCGAAATTAGAGGTCGATTCACTCGTCCCATCGAATTCTTGGTTCAGGCAATGTCCGGAGTTCCCTCAATAGTTGCCGGTCTCTTTATCTATGCAGCCATCTTGATCCCATTTACTAAAGCGGTAAATGGGATACAGGGTTCCCTGGCGCTTGCAATATTAATGATTCCAACAGTCGCTAGAACTTCACAAGAAGTATTGAAGTTGATCCCTTCAGATTTACGTGAAGCGGGCGTGGCACTTGGAGGAACCCAATGGCGTTCTGTTGCTTTAGTTGTAGTTCCTGCGGCACGAAGTGGTTTGATCACCGCGATGATCTTAGGAGTCGCGCGCATAGCTGGTGAAACTGCGCCTATTCTTCTATTGACGGGTGGAAATGGAACCAGGAACTTCAATGTCTTTAGTGGGTCCTTGGGTTCTCTCCCAAATTACATCTGGCAGTCCTTCTCAGCCGGTACAACTGAATCAGTTACAAGAGCGTGGGCTGGCATCTTGGTTTTGTTGGTCATAGTCGTCATACTCTTCACAACGGCTCGTATCCTCGGAAACCGAAAAGTGGGTAAGAAGTAATGGCAATGGAATCCGAAGACAATCAAGGAGACGAGATGGAAGTAACCACCCCAAAAGGATCGCTGTCAGATATTGCGGCTGCACGTCCACAGAAACAGCCTGGCAATACTGCGCTAGGCGTTGGTCTTGAAGCGCGCGGAGTTCATGCTTGGTTTGGCGAGAAGCACGTTCTTTCGAATGTGTCACTAGATTTTTGGCCAGGTTCGGTAACTGCGCTGATCGGTCCGTCGGGATGTGGCAAGTCCACTTTCATTCGTACCCTCAACCGCATGCACGAATTTATTCCAGGTGCTGCTATGGCGGGTGAAGTGCTTCTTAATGGCGAAGATATTTATGCCACAGGAGTTGATGTAACAAAGATTCGCTTAAAAGTTGGAATGGTCTTCCAGAAACCAAATCCGTTTCCTTCTATGACGATCGCTGAAAATGTTTTGGCAGGTTTAAAGCTCGCGCAACTGAAGAGCGAAAATAAGAATGAACTGCTCGAGGAATGTCTTGAACGAGCTGGTTTATGGTCGGAGGTTAAAGATCGCCTCAATACCCACGGTGGTGCGCTATCTGGTGGACAACAACAGCGCCTATGTATTGCGCGTGCGCTCGCAGTTCGTCCACAAGTTCTTCTTATGGATGAACCTTGTTCTGCTCTTGATCCAGGATCCACGCTTCGCATCGAAGAGACCATCTCCCAACTTTCTTCGAGTGTGACCATTGTTATTGTCACTCACAACATGCAGCAAGCTGCACGAGTATCTGATTACACCGCATTCTTCTTATCAGATGGTGGTCCTGGCCAGATGATCGAAGTTGGGTCAACCAATGAAATTTTCTCTCGTCCTAAAGATGAGAGAACTGAGAACTATGTCACAGGAAGATTTGGTTAGGCCACCAATTTCACCATTTGTTCACTTAGAAAGCCCTTGCCGTTAACGCGGAGAGGGCTTTTTGTTTGCCTTAAATCTATAACTTTTCTTCTACGACCCCTCCGTATACACAAGGTTCTTGAAAGGAACTCCATGAAGGTTTCAAAGTCAATCAAGATTGCAGTAGCAGCTTTCGCTGTGGCCGCTTTCGCCGGCCAGAGTGCATTTGCTTCTGGCGTATCAATTCAAGCTGGTGGATCATCATTTGATGCCAATATTCTTAATACCTGCAAAATTGCATGGCAGAACAACACCGGAAATACTTTTACATATAACGCATCGGGTTCAGGAACCGGTCAGAAGAATGAGGACGCTGGTATTTTTGATGCAAACTTCTCTGACTCAGGTTATGTCCCTGCGAAAGCATCCGTCGTCAATATCCCATTGGTAATGGCTCCGATCGCCGTTATCTACAACCTCCCAGGTTCTAAGCCACTTTATCTTTCTGAAAAAACTCTTTCAGATATCTTCGCTGGTAAGGTTACAAAATGGAATGACGCCGAGATAGTTGCGGACAATAACCAGTCGATTCCTACAGTCGTCTATGCAAAGAATGCTGATGGCTCGGTTAAGAAAAGCAAGACTGGAGCACCAATCGTTCTTCGCAAATTCAATACACATCGTTACTACACACTTCCAAATCAGAAGATTCACGTCGCAATTCGCGCTGATGCATCTGGAACAACGAAGAACTTCGTAAATCTTTTCACCCACGCAAACTCAGATGTATGGACGAAGCCTGCTGATCTCACATTCGCAAATTCATTCCCCGGCAATATCAATGGGGCTGGAAATATTGGCCGCATTCAGGCTTACCTAAGCTCGACTGGCATGGCTGCTGGTCTTTCTGCGACGCCTTATTCGATCGGATATGCAGAGACTTCATATGCAACTGGAAAGTTACGTACCGCATTCATCGGAAATGCTAATGGAGATTATGCAGGTCCAACTGCGGTCAATACCTCGGCATTCGTAGCTGGTGCAACTCTTGATTCAGCCGGTCGCTACCAGTTTGATTATGCAACAAAGGCACCAGGTGCGTACCTTCTTGGTATCGTTTCCTATGCGCTCGCTGATACAGCCTTGTCTGGAGCAAATGCAGCTGCAATGACCAGCTTCTTGAAGTTTGTTGCCACACCTGAGTGCGCAAATAGTGCAATCGCTTACGCGGCAGAAACTGGTCCAGTTGCTACCTATGTAGCGTCGATGTTGGCAAAGCTCCCAACGAAGTAATTCCAAGTAAATCGCACCACATCACGTAAAACGCAAAAGAAACTCGGTCACCTCGAGGGGGGTGACCGAGTTTTTGTGTTCTTCAAGGAATATAACCAGGCACAGGAAATCTACGATAACGCTCTAGTATAAGGTGACTCTTCGCAGACCCAGTATTTAACGCTAAGACGGTCGCAAAAGAGCACGGTGTTACGCCTCCACCCGCAATTTCAGAAATTCAAAAACTTATAAATCTTGGAGTTTTAAGGGAAGTCACAGGCGGTCGCTATAACCGCGTATACGCATGTTTAGATGTAATCAACATCCTAGATAGGTAGTTGTACAAATACACGCCGCACGTTCGATGGCAACTTCAACTTCTTAAAATGTATTCATGTGAATCAGTCAAGGAAAAAGTGCGCCTGGCAGGAATCGAACCTGCGACAACTCGCTTAGAAGGCGAGTGCTCTATCCGACTGAGCTACAGGCGCATATCTTGATTTAGGAGGGTGTGGGTTGGCGGTTAGTGAGGACTTAACTTCCTAATTCTAACCGATAAGGTTGGCTCTATGGCTGAGTTCATTTATACGATGAAGAAGGCGCGTAAGGCGCATGGCGAGAAGGTAATTCTGGATGATGTGACCCTGGCTTTCTATCCTGGCGCAAAGATTGGTGTAGTTGGCCCGAATGGCGCGGGTAAGTCCACCGTTCTTCAGATCATGGCTGGTCTCCAAACTGCCTCAAATGGAGAAGCATTTTTAAGCCCCGGTTACTCGGTCGGAATCTTGCTGCAAGAACCGCCGTTAGATGAAGGTAAAAACGTTCTCGAGAATGTGCAAGAAGGTGTCTCCGAGACAATGGGGTTGCTCAAGCGCTTCAACGATATCTCGGAGGAGATGGCCAACCCTGATGCGGACTATGACAAATTGCTCTCCGAAATGGGGACCTTGCAGGAGCAGCTTGATCATCGAAATGCTTGGGATCTCGATTCCCAACTTGATCAAGCGATGGATGCTCTGCGATGCCCACCAGGAGATGCAGATGTAAAAGTTCTCTCCGGCGGTGAGCGTCGCCGGGTTGCGCTCTGCAAACTCTTATTGCAACAACCGGATCTATTGTTGCTCGATGAGCCGACCAATCATTTGGATGCGGAATCTGTACTCTGGTTGGAGCAACACCTCTCTAAATATCCTGGCACTGTTGTTGCGATCACCCACGATCGATACTTCTTAGACAACGTAGCTGAATGGATTTTAGAGCTCGACCGTGGTCGTGCTTATCCTTATGAAGGCAATTACTCGACCTACCTCGAGACCAAGTCATCACGTTTAAAGATCGAGGGTCAGAAGGACGCAAAGCGCGCTAAACGGCTCTCTGAGGAGCTCGAATGGGTGCGTATGAACTCCAAAGGTAGACAGACCAAATCTAAGGCTCGTCTGGCTCGTTATGAGGAGATGGCAGCCGAGGCTGACAAACAACGTAAATTAGATTTCGAGGAGATCCAGATTCCCATGGGCCCACGGCTTGGAAATATTGTTGTGGAGATCGAAAATCTCAAGAAGGGTTTTGGAGATCACCTTTTAATTGATGACCTCTCTTTCACCTTACCTCGCAATGGCATCGTGGGGGTTATTGGTCCAAACGGCGCCGGTAAGACGACCTTATTTAAAACTATTCTCGGGCTTGAAACACCCGACTCTGGAAATGTGAAGATAGGTGAGACGGTAAAAATTTCTTACGTAGATCAGTCTCGGGGTGGAATCGATCCCAAAAAGAGTTTGTGGGAAGTTGTCTCAGATGGACTTGATTTCATGAAAGTCGGTAATGTCGAAATGCCTTCACGCGCTTATGTCTCATGTTTTGGATTTAAGGGTCCGGATCAGCAGAAACCTGCCGGAGTTTTATCTGGTGGAGAACGCAATCGATTAAACCTTGCCCTCACCTTAAAAATTGGCGGCAATTTATTGTTGCTCGATGAACCAACTAACGACCTCGATGTTGAAACCCTTGGTTCACTGGAGAACGCGCTACTGGAGTTCCCAGGCTGCGCTGTCGTAATCTCCCACGATCGATGGTTCTTGGATCGCATTGCGACGCACATCTTGGCTTACGAAGGCGATTCACAGTGGTTCTGGTTTGAAGGAAACTTCGAATCATATGAAGAGAACAAAATAAAAAGGCTAGGAGCGGAAGCTTCGCGTCCACATCGCGTTACATATCGAAAGTTGACACGCTAAAAACCTAATTTTATTGTGGCTTAGAACAGAAGGAGCACCCGCATGTCATTACCTGTACGAAGTGAACGTCCGTGGTGGCGTGACTCGGTTACCTATCAGATATATATCCGCTCCTTTGCTGATTCCAATGGAGATGGCAAGGGCGATATCGAAGGAATCCGTTCTCGCTTGCCTTACCTAAAAACTCTCGGGGTGGACGCGCTCTGGATCACCCCTTGGTATCCATCGCCACAGTTAGACCACGGTTATGACGTTGCTGATTACATGGATATCGAACCCGATTATGGAACCTTGGAGCAGGCTAAGGGATTGATAGATGAGGCTCACGCCTTGGGGATCAAATTCATCATCGATATTGTTCCCAATCACTCTTCTGACAGGCACAATTGGTTCCAAGAGGCCTTGAAAGCGGCTCCAGGCACTCAAGAGCGCGCTCGCTACCTCTTTCGTGATGGCAAGGGCAAAAATGGAGAGTTACCTCCTAATAACTGGCAAGCCATATTTGGTGGCCCTGCCTGGGAGCGCATCACAGAGGCCGATGGAACCTTGGGTCAGTGGTACCTGCATCTCTTTGCGGTGGAGCAACCTGATTTCAATTGGGAGAACCCAGAGATTCGCGAGCACTTTGAAGAGGTCTTGCACTTCTGGCTCAAACTCGGTGTAGATGGATTTCGTATTGATGTGGCTCATGGCATGGTTAAAGAGCTCGGGCTTCCCGATGAAGTTAAATCTGCCGATCTTTTAACTGCAACCAAATCACCATACTTTGATCAAGATGGGGTTCATGAAATTTATCGATCATGGCGTTTAATCTTTGATTCATATCCGGGGGACCGAATGGGCGTCGCGGAAGCTTGGGTTTCTAAAGAGTCTTTGCCGAAATACATTCGTCCGGATGAACTCGCTAACTCATTCAACTTTCATTTCTTGGATTCCAAGTGGGATGTAAAAGAATTAAAGAAAAATATCACAGAGTCATTTGAACTTCTCACAACTACAGGGGCGCCAGCTTCTTGGGTGCTTGAGAACCACGATGTCACTCGCTCGGTAAATCGCTTTGATCTGGGTTTAAGGGGAGGTGGAGTTGATACTCCCGCGAAGCGCCATGGCGATACATCTAAGTTTGATATCAAGCGTGGAACCAAACGCGCTCGCGCTGCCGCGCTCTTGATGTTGGCCTTGCCGGGCGGTGCTTACATTTATCAGGGTGAAGAGTTGGCCTTACCGGAGGCAACTGGAATTCCAAAGGATCGCTTAACTGATCCGCGCTGGAAGTTAAGTGGTTACACCGACCCCGGCCGGGATGGATGCCGTGTTCCAATTCCTTGGAAGTCAGAATTCGCAGGTTCACATGGTTTCTCTTCAAATCCAAAGTTGGGGCCAAATGATTCGTGGTTGCCGCAGCCAAAGCATTGGGGAACTCTCGCAGTTGAACTGCAAGAGAAAGATCCCGAGTCAACTTTGAATCTATACAGAGCCGCACTGTCAATTCGCCATAGTGAGTCGGGCCTCGGTGATGGAACGATGGAATGGATAGCGAGTGAGAGGGATGTACTTGCATTTACTCGCCCCGGTAGCTTTGCTTGTTATGTCAACTTTGGAAAGGCGATCCCACTTCCAGCGGGAGAATTGTTGCTGGCATCCAATCCAATTCAAAGTGATGTACTCGAACCTGATACCGCAGTCTGGATGCGAATTAAATAAGTGACAGAAGATAACAACTTGTATGAAGCGCTCGGAGGTCATCAGACTTTTGAGAATCTAGTCTCGCATTTCTATGCATTGGTGACGATCGATCCCATATTGCGCCCCATGTATCCCGACAGTGACCTAGGTGCGGCGGCTAATCGCCTGATGCTCTTTCTAGAGCAGTATTGGGGAGGCCCAAAAACTTATGAAGAGACCCGTGGGCATCCGCGATTGCGACGTCGCCATGCCGGCTTTCATATTGGACCAGAGCAGAAAGTTGCCTGGTTGAGATGTATGAGATCTGCAGTTGATGAGATGGAAGTCGGCCCAGAATTAAAAGCTAGATTGTGGAGCTATATGGAATTTGCGGCAGCCTCGTTGGTAAATCAGCCCGATTAGAGAGACCTATCAGTATTTCGTTATCCAGAGTTCACACGCCCAAAAGAAATTAATTGCGTAATTGCAAGCAAAACTCGCCGATGTAGGGCAAGATTTCGCCTAGCGGTGCGAGCCACGCGCTGATTTCTAGGGAGCAAGTTCTGTGCCACAAACTTTGGTGCTGAACGCCACCTATGAGCCACTAGGTGTCGTTACAGAAAGACGAGCCTTAATTCTCGTCTTGAATCAGCGTGCTATGACGGTCGAGCACTCTCAAACTACATTTCATTACTCTGGTGGGGAAGTTGTTCTTCCTGCCGTAATTAAGCTCCATAAGTTTGTTCGAATTCCGTATCGCCATGCGGTCCCACTTTCTCGACGCGCTATCTTTGCAAGAGACGGTGGCAAGTGCGTCTACTGCGCCGCACCTGCTACTTCCATAGACCATGTAATGCCGCGGAGCCGAGGTGGTGCTCACTCTTGGGAGAATGTTGTCTCTGCGTGCCATAAGTGCAATCATCAGAAGGCCGATAGGACCTTGAAAGAAATTGGTTGGCGTTTGGGCCACATTCCAAGAGAACCCGTAGGCGCAGCATGGCGAATCCTGGGGACGGGCCACCCCGATGTGCGTTGGCTCTCATATCTGCAGCCGTATGGAGTGGACCAACTGCAATCATCCGCTGCTTCCGCGTAACTTTCAGTTCGTGCGTCCAATAGACTTTTACCATGATTTCGCATCTTCTCAACCACTTAGCCATGACACCTCAAGAACCAGGATCAAATCCAGGTTCGGGTCTGAAGTGGTATCAAACCTTTTTGCTTTTCTTCGTGGCACCAGTTGGACTGTTTACTGGAATTTCTGCGATCGTACTTCTCGCAACTCGACCAAAGAAAAACTAGTCCCGCACCAAAAATTTTATAATCTAGCGCCATCCCTTATTTGAATTTTTAGATTTCTGGACAAAGAGTCGCGGGCTTCCGAGACGAGTCGGCGAAGTACAGCAGGTGCATCCTTGCCCGCCTCGTTCAACCACAGATCGGTCTTATCCAATGTTTCCTGCGACACGATGTAACGCGGATAAAGCAACTCAACTTTAGAACTCGCCTCTTCGAATGAGGTGCTGCTCCAGATCTTTAAGAGCGATTCAAAATAAGGATCTATATATGCCTTGAGTAAATCACCCTGCTTTGCCTGCATAAAACCTTGTGCAATGTGCACACGTTGGGAATTGGTAAGTGGCTCATTGACGAGGGAATTCCATGTAGCAGCTTTACCAG
>JAYTQV010000098.1:0-10916 GCA_043746515.1 Actinomycetes bacterium
TAGTGATTGCGTCGTTTGGAACCCGTGGAAAGCTCAAGGGGGGCTCAGCGATCAAGAACTGCACGATGCAAAAGTGATCTTGTGGAGAGGCCACTGTTCGGTTCACGGCCGCTTTTCCACAAAGAATATTGACGATGTTCGCCAGCGGGTTCCAGGAGTTCAAGTGATCGTCCACCCAGAATGTCAGAATGATGTGGTCATGGCGGCGGATGTGGTTGGAAGCACCGAATCGATAATCACCACCATCGCGCACTCAACCACGGGTTCAAAATGGGCAGTGGGTACAGAGCTGAATTTGGTTCAGAGGTTAGCTCGAATGAATCCTGATAAGGAGATTTTCTTCCTTGATAAAACTGTCTGCTATTGCTCCACAATGAATCGAATTGACCTCCCACATTTAGTGTGGGCGATGGAGAACCTTGTGGAAGGTCGCATTCAGAACCAAATCGTGGTTGAAAAAGAGACCGCGTATCACGCACGAGTTGCGCTAGAGCGAATGCTGGCTCTACCGTAACGGCATGGCTAAAGATTCTCCGACCCCGAAGCGCAAAGATTCAGAGGCGCTCAACAAGGTAAATGCAATTACCTCCCCTGCGACTAAAGCAACCAAATCTCGCGACCGTAACGAGTTAAAGGCCAAACGCCTTGCAGCACGTGCCGCATACATGCGCGGCGAAGAGAGTGCGCTGCCGATCCGCGATAAAGGACCAGTCCGCCGTTTCGTTCGTGAATACGTAGACTCCAAGCGCAACGTTGGAGAATTTTTTCTACCCGCGGTTGCAATTGTTCTCGTGTTGAGTGTGGTGCATAACAAGTTTGTATCACTCATCGCAATACTGGTGATGTATGTAGCAATGCTTTATACGGTTTTCTCCGGCTTTTTTATGACGCGCAAGATTCGAAAAGTTGTGAGCGAGAAATTCCCGGGCGAATCCACTAAAGGTTTAGGGATGTATGGCTGGTTGCGTTCAACCCAGATGCGCCGCATGCGCGCCCCTGCCCCACAAGTGGAGCGAGAGAGTCGCTTTAGAAAGCGTTACTAGCAAAGAATAAAAGCCCACTCCACGTTAAGACCGTGGATTTGGGCTTTTATTCTTTGAAGGGTCAGTTTCTGGAAGAGATCCAAGAACGCCATCAATTGCTTCAAGCACAGATTGCTCTAATTTCACGCCGGATGCTTTAACATTCTCTTTCACTTGAGCGGGCTTGGTGGCTCCCATGATTACCGCAGAGACATTCTGGTTTTGCAGTGCCCATGCAAGCGCTAGCTGTGACAGAGTCAGGCCAACTCCATCGGCAATAGGCTTCAAGTTCTGAACAGCTGTGAGAACTTCATCTCGCATCCAACCCGGGATCATACCTGCACCAGATTTCTTATCCGTAGCTCTGGAGCCAACCGGAGGTTTTGCTCCCGGTAAATATTTGCCCGTGAGCACCCCTTGAGCAATAGGAGACCATACGATTTGTCCAATACCTTCTTGAATTGAAAGTGGTACGACTTCACGTTCAATCACTCTCCACAACATTGAATATTGTGGTTGACTTGAAACAAATCGGGTCCAACCATTCTCCTTTTGAATTCGTGCTGCTTCGCCAATCTGATTGGCGTCCCATTCCGAAAATCCTAGGTAGTTCACTTTGCCACTACGAACCAAATCGTCGAAAGCATGCAAGGTCTCTTCGAGAGGAGTTTCAAAATCAAAACGATGCGCCTGATATAGATCAATGTGGTCGGTATTTAATCGCTTGAGTGATGCATTCACTGATTCTATAATGTGCTTGCGAGATAGGCCTCGATCATTTTTACCAGTACCCGTTGGGAAATAGACTTTGGTGAAGAGTTCATAGGACTCACGCTTTACGCCTTTAAGAGCCTTGCCGAGCACCGTTTCAGCGCGCGTTCCTGCATACACATCTGCAGTATCGAAGGTAGTGATTCCTTCATCGAGGGCAGCTTTCACGCATTTGATAGCAGATTCTTCCTCTACTTGGCTTCCATGCGTTATCCAATTTCCGTATGCAATCTCTGAGATGTACATTCCAGATGAACCGAGGCGACGATATTCCATTTCGCTAGTCTAGCCTTGACGGAGGTACGTCATTTCATCTACTTCTTGGGATTTTGCCAAGTAAGTGCTAACTTTCGGGAGTCAAAAACTTTCTGGTTTTTGGTGGTCATCAAGAGAGCGAAGCTGGTGTGAATCCGGCGCTGCCCCGCAACTGTATTGAAGTTTCATAACTTCTAAGTCAGGTCGCCTCTCCTGGTAATCGAAGTATCCGACCTCGGAGGAAGGTCGGGCCTTTTGAACTCATCGCCTACGTTGGTGAGTTTCTAGAAGCCCAACATTCCTCCCTCAAGTTTTGAGGGAGTTTTTATGCAAAAAAGAAGAGCCATTCCAGTTGTGAGTAGCCTCTCGATTACTCTGGCATTATTTATAGGGTCACCTACTGCTCAGGCTATACACATTAACCCTGCTCGGATTATTTCACTCTCACCAAGTGCCACGGAAATCCTCTTTGGGATTGGTGCGGGGCCTCAAGTGATTGCAGTGGATGACAACTCAGATTTTCCAAAGAACGCTCCCTTCTCCAACCTCTCATCATTTACACCGAATGTAGAGGCAATCGCCGCCTACCATCCAGATTTGGTTGTTTTGCAATCATCGGCAACGAACGCTGCAGTGGTTCAAAGTGAATTGATTAAATTGAAGATACCTGTCTTCTTAGAAGTAACTCCAAATAATATTAATGAGGCTTACTCTGAATATCTGGCGCTCGGTGAAGCGACTGGGCATCCCTCTCGTGCGAAAGCACTTGTTGCTTCCATGAAGACCCAAATTGCAAGAATCATAAGTAAGTTTCATAAAGGCGCTTCCGTTTCGATCTATCATGAGTTAGACAACACTCTCTACTCGGCAGATTCAACCACATTTATTGGACAAATCTACTCCACCTTCAATTTTTCAAACATTGCAGATGCTGCTCACGCAGGTGGATATCCGCAATTAAGCGCTGAGTCGGTGATTAAAGCTAATCCTCAAATCATTTTTCTAGACGACGGTCTCTATGGTGAATCTGCCGCAACGGTCTCTGCTCGCCCTGGTTGGTCTTCGATCTCCGCGGTAAAAAACAAACATGTGGTGGTACTTCCTTTGGACATCCCAGATCGATGGGGACCACGCTTAGTCGATTTTTATCGCTTTGTTGCCCAGGCCGCCTCCAAGGTATCTTGAAGAATTAGAAGGCAAGTAGGGGAGATTGATGAGCAGTGAGTTAGGGACCATTTCAAAAATATGGAATTGGCGTATCACAGCACTTGCTGCTCTCATTCTTTTTACCGTTGCAATTGCAGCTGTAAGTTTTGGACCCATATCTATAAATTTCTTCAAAGTTTTCAAAACGTTGTTAGACCTACCGGGGGGAAGTACAGGCCAAGATAGAACTGTAATCTTGGAGCTGCGGTTACCTCGAATGATTTTGGGAATCTTGGTTGGATCAGCTTTAGCCACTAGTGGCGCGGTTTACCAAACCGTATTTCATAATCCATTGGCAGATCCATATCTATTGGGTGCAGCTAGTGGTGCGGGACTCGGTGCAACGATTGCACTTACAAGTACGCATCACAACCTAAATGGGGCTCTCCCACTATTTGCTTTTATTGGTGGAGTTCTTGCCGTTTTCACCTCATTTATCATCTCAGGAAAGTTTTTCGCCGATCCAAATTCACTACTTCTCTCGGGTATCGCAGTTGGATCATTTGCAACTGCGATCCAAACATATCTTCAGCAGCGTCATAGCTCTGCTCTTCGTCCCGTTTACTCCTGGATTTTGGGAGATCTAACGAGTGCAAGTTGGAGCGTTGTCGCCTGGTCATCGATCTACATCGTAATTGCTCTCATCGTACTTTTCAGTGTTGCAAAGCAATTAGATGGATTGACACTCAGCGATGAAGAAGCATTCTCCTTAGGAATTAATCCAAAGCGACTTCGGATCATCGCAGTTGCTGCTGCCACGTTAGCGACTGCCACCGCAGTCTCAGCCTCGGGACTCATAGGTTTTGTCGGAATCGTTGTTCCACATCTAGTAAGAGGATTAACTCATCGCGTGACCAATCGTTCATTGATCACTATCGCGCTGATTGGTGCAGCATTTCTTGTTCTCGCAGATCTAGGTGCGCGCACCCTGCTCTCCCCCGCAGAACTACCGATTGGCGTGATCACTGCTTTCGTTGGTGCGCCTTTCTTTTTAGTCGTGCTTCGAAATCGAAGAAAGGTTATGCAATGAGCATTGTGATTACCGATCTGACGGTTCGCTATGGAGAGAAGGTTGTTTTAAACGACCTCTCATTGGACATAGAAGGTGGCAAGTGGACCTGTCTAGTTGGACCCAATGGCGCAGGAAAGACCACTCTATTAAAAGCCCTCCTTGGGATGGCTGCGTACTCTGGAAGTATTCTAGATAGCGACAAAGAAGTTTTTAACAATCACCAACGCAATGTGGCCTTTGTACCGCAACATCCACAGATTCCCCAAGGTATGAGCGTTAGCGAATATGTGATGCTGGGGCGTTCTAAGCGAGATGGATGGGGTAAGGATTCACGAAGAAGTCGCGAATATGTGCATAAAGTACTTTTACAAACTCACCTATACGGAATGCAAAGAAATCTCGTGAGCCAATTATCTGGCGGAGAAATGCAAAGAGTTCTAATCGCCCGGGCCTTAGCCCAAGAACCAGAATTGATTCTTTTAGATGAGCCCACCAGCGCATTGGATTTACACCATCAAATCTCTGTATTGAACAATATCGAGACCTTAAAGGCGAGTGGAGTTACGATTATTTCCACGATGCATGACATTACACTCGCTGCAATGTTTGCGGAGCGAATCGTAGTTATGAAAGAAGGTCGGGTCCTTACCAGTGGCAACTCTCAAGATGTCATTCATTCTAATGAACTCAAAAACGCCTTTGATAATCGAATTGATGTCTACACGTTAGATAGCGGACGACCAGTTATCGTAGCCAGCAAGCAGAAATAACTTTTAGCGAACGTGTGATTCAACAAACGGCGGCTTAACAACCTTGACCACGCTAGCGCGTCCTCGAATATCGATGGCGAGTTCACTTCCAATTGCGATGTCAGGATTGATAAGTGCTAGACCAATACCGCACTTAAGTGTTGGCGAGAAAGTTCCGCTAGTAACTATTCCCACGACCGCTCCTGATTCATCCATCACGCTCATATGCCCACGAGGAATTCCGCGATCTTGCGAGAGCAACCCCCGCAAAATTCTAGATACTCCAGCAGATTTCTCCGCGACTAAATTTTCGCGTCCACGGAAATCAGATTTTGTTAAAACTACCGCCCATCCAGTATTGGCCTGCAAAGGTGAAATATCCAGGGATAGTTCGTGTCCATGAAGCGGATAACCCATTTCTGTTCGCAAGGTATCTCTGGCGCCTAAACCACAGACACGGCCGCCTAATGCTTGCACAACACCCACTAACAACTCCCATATTGGCAATGTTGAACTCCAACGTGGAATTAATTCGTACCCAAACTCACCCGTGTATCCAGTTCGACAGACGATAACGGCACCCAGGGATTCATGTTCAGGAATGACTACCTCTGTAAAAGCCATGTAATCCAAATCCGCACTTAATCCCAGGGTTGCCAACAGCTCTTTGCTCTTTGGTCCCTGAACTGCAAGCACGCCAAAGTCGTGATGACTATTTTTAATCGTGAGACCTAAATCATTTGCAGCAACCAAAATTTCATAAACCGATGCACAGTTTGCGGCATTTGGAATCAAGAAAAAATTCTCATCGTCGTATCGATAGATAATAAGATCATCAACAACTCCTCCCGACTCTTCGCAGAGAAGGTTGTACTGAGCACTTCCGTGACCAATTCTGTTGAGATCGTTGGTGATCATTCGGTTCAAAAATTGCAAGGCACCTATGCCTGAGACCTCAATTTTTCCGAGATGAGAGACGTCGAAGATTCCCACCTGCTCTCGAACTGCGGTGTGTTCGGCAATTACTCCACCAGCTTTAAGAGACCCAATCGCCTTGGGGTATTCGATGGGCATCTGCCATCCGCCAAAATCAGCGAGTTTTGCTCCCGCTTGCGTGTGCCAATCAATTAGCGGGGACTCCATTTCTGTAACCTATCTCAACTCCCGCCTCGAAACACTCATGACAACAGTTAAGCCCTCGATTTATCCGCTGTGACTTCTCACTTTCTATGGATAAGTGAGAGACTTATCAAATGGCCTCCCTCAAAACTTCACCTCAATCCACAAGTGATGTACTCGTTCTCGGTCTCTCCGCCAAGGCGGGCAAACTCTCTATCCATCCCAATATTTCTCATATTCCAGAGATCGCTGGACATACCAAGAAATTACTCGCGATTCTGAGCGATCTTGGAGCCACAGGCAAGGCCGATGAGGTTATCAAAGTTCCATATTCAGATCCTCGTCTTATCGTATTTACTGGCTTTGGCCAGACAGCGGCAAATTACTCGCACGAAGCGCTACGCCGTGCAGCGGGGGCCGCTACCCGCGCCTTATCTGGGTTTGCACACGCCGATTTCGCACTTCCAATAACTGATATAGCGGAGTTCTCTGCCGTCGCGGAAGGCGTGACATTGGGTGCATATGAATTTACTGAGTTCCGAGGTGCATCCAAGGCTAGTCGTAAAGCGCCTCTCAAATCTGCCACGATCATTTCGTTGTTAGCCGTTTCAACTGCTACCAGGGCGGCACTTAAGCGAGCTGAGTTACTTGGTGAGTACGTGGGAATCACTCGTGACTTAATCAACACCCCTCCTTCGCATCTCACCCCAGTCACATTTACCGATCGCATGAAGAAGATTGCGATCTCTCTCGGAATCAAAGTCGAAATCCTCAACGAAATAAAACTCAAGGCCGAAGGCTATGGGGGCATCAGTTCCGTTGGACAGGGTTCGGCTAACCCTCCAAGACTCTTGCATATCTCATACCACCCTACTAAAGCAAAAAAACGCCTGGCATTTGTTGGAAAGGGAATAACGTTCGACTCCGGAGGGTATGCACTTAAGCCGGCCTCGGGAATGGAGGATATGAAATCGGACATGAGCGGCGCTGCAGCCGTGATTGCGGCAACGTTCACAATTGCTGAACTTAAATTACCAATAGCGATCGATGCGTACGCCTGTTTGGCTGAAAACATGATCAGTGGAGATGCGACCAGGCCAAGTGACATCATCACAATTCTCGGAGGCAAGACCGTTGAGGTAATCAATCCCGATGCAGAAGGGCGTTTGGTGCTAGCCGACGGATTAGTTCGAGCTGGACGAGATGGCGCGCGCAATGGCGGTCTCGACGGTATCGTCGATGTTGCGACACTTACAGGGGCTCAGGTGGTGGCCCTTGGAACTAGGACATCTGCAGTGATGACTAACGATGACGATTTTTCTGCACTCTTTTTAGAGGCAGCACGTAGGTCTGGAGAGTCTTTCTGGCCTATGCCGCTACCTGAGGAGCTTAAGGTGTCCCTGCACTCCGCCTCAGCTGACATGGTTAATGCAAATTACGCAACAAAGCACGGCGGGATGCTGATTGCAGGCCTCTTCCTTCTGGAGTTCGTCCCCGAGGGGATCCCATGGCTCCACTTGGATATCGCCGGTCCTGCACTTACTCACGAGGCTCACGGCTATACCCCAGTCGGTGGCACTGGGGTGAGCGTTCGATCTCTCGTCGCCTTGGCGGAGTTAGCAGCATCACAGGGGTAAATCCTCCATAACCTGCGCGAAATTCGCGTTTGATTCGTGGCAGGATTAGTGTCTCGGAGGCCGGGATAGACCTTAAGATTTTAAAACAGGTGAAGAAACATTGAGTGAAAAGGTGAAGTGTGAACGATTTTGATCTCGTAATTTTGGGAGGCGGAAGCGGCGGTTACGCGACTGCATTGCGCGGTGCCCAGCTTGGATTAACCGTAGCTCTCGTAGAACAAGACAAAGTCGGGGGAACCTGTCTGCATCGCGGCTGCATTCCGACCAAGGCCTTATTGCACGCAGGTGAGGTCGCTGATTCCGCGCGACACGCCTCAGACTTTGGAGTCAATGCCCAGTTCATCTCGATCGATATGTTCGCTGTAAATGCCTATAAAGACGGTGTCATCTCTAAATTGCACAAAGGGCTACAAGGTTTGGTGAAATCGCGAAACATCACCTTTGTGGAAGGTCACGGTCGCCTAGTTGCTCAGAATCAGATTGAGGTAAATGGAACCGTCTACACCGGCAAAAACATCATTCTTGCGACCGGTTCCTACGCTCGAACCCTGCCAGGTCTAGAGATTGATGAAAAGCAGATCGTCACAAGTAATGAAGCGATGTCATTTGATTATGTTCCAAAATCTGTCATCGTTCTGGGTGGCGGAGTTATCGGTTGCGAGTTTGCATCAGTCTGGAACTCATTTGGGGCAGATGTCACAATCGTTGAGGCCCTACCACGACTCATTGCGTTGGAGGATGAAAGTTCGAGTAAACAATTAGAGCGTGCATTCCGCAAACGCGGAATAAAATTTGAGGTCGGAGTGAAATTTGTTTCCGCGATCAAAAATCCAGATGGTGTCACCATCACCCTGGAAAATGGAGCTACTCACACCGCCGAAGTCCTGTTGGTTGCCGTTGGACGTGGACCTGTCTCTGCAAACCTTGGTTATGAAGAACAAGGACTCGCCATGGATCGCGGCTATCTTCTCGTTGATGAGAAGTGTCGCACAAACGTTCCTGGAATCTGGGCTGTCGGAGATTTAATTCCAACGTTGCAACTTGCACACGTAGGTTTCGCTGAAGGAATTTTGGTGGCCGAGGAGATTGCTGGTCTCAATCCACGCCCTATAAATTATGACGGAGTTCCACGCGTCACCTACTCTGAACCAGAGGTTGCATCAGTTGGTCTTACCACCGCAGCTGCAAAAGAACGTGGTTATGACGTTGTTGAAATCTCGTATGACCTTGCAGGAAATGGAAAGGCCAATATCCTAAAAACAGCGGGCTCAATCAAACTTGTAGCTCAGAAAAATGGACCAGTGCTCGGTGTCCATATGGTGGGATCTCGCGTTGGTGAACTTCTGGCTGAGGGTCAATTGATTTACAACTGGGAAGCAACGGCAGAAGATGTTGCACCATTAATTCATGCTCATCCAACACTGTCAGAAGCACTAGGTGAAGCTCACCTCGCTCTCGCCGGTAAACCACTGCACGCTCACGGGTAATAGGAGAAACCGCAATGACCTTTTCAGTAACCATGCCTGCACTTGGTGAGTCCGTTACCGAAGGCACCGTAACTCGATGGCTTAAGAACGAGGGCGATCATGTCAACGTGGATGAACCACTTTTAGAAGTGTCAACAGACAAGGTCGATACCGAAATTCCTTCACCAGTTTCAGGAACTCTTACCCGCATTGTCGTGGCGATAGATGCCACTGTCCCAGTTGGTGCTGAACTTGCTGTTATAGAAGATGGGGTTGTCATAACACAAGTAGCTCCTGCCGCGCCTCTAGAGGTGCCTGCGTTGGCTGTGCCTTTACTTCCTTCTGTGATTCAAGAAGTAGAAGCGCCAATCGATCTCGTCGAATTAGCTCGGGTTAGTTCGATTATTTCCGCTCGCTCAACCGCTACTGCAGGGGTAGTGGTAACGATGCCAGCTCTCGGCGAGTCAGTAACTGAGGGAACGGTTACGCGCTGGCTTAAGGGAGTTGGCGAAACTATTAATGTTGATGAACCACTCCTAGAAGTTTCCACCGACAAAGTGGATACCGAGATTCCTTCGCCTGCAACGGGGACAATCCTTGCAATCGATGTTCCCGTGGACTCTACAGTTGCTGTTGGGGCGAGATTAGCTCTGATTGGTTCTACGGCTTTAGTTAATGTTGCTGCTCCAGTTGTTGCTGCTCCAGTTGTTGCTGCTCCAGACGATGCGTATGTGACTCCGATAGTTCGCCAGTTTGCACGGGAACAAGGTGTATCTCTTTCATCAGTGACAGGTACGGGAGTCGGTGGAAGAATTCGCAAAGAGGATATTCTCGCTGCTGCTCAACCAATGCCTGCTACAACGCCCGCAACAACTCCAGTCGCCGCTACAACTTCACCTAAGTCTGCTGCCCCGATTGCAGTGTCCCCCTTGCGAGGCACGACCGTCACTATGTCTCGTCTACGCAAGGTAATTGCTGCACGTATGGTCGAGTCACTACAGACAAGCGCTCAACTCACCACTGTAGTAGAAGTGGATGTCACCAAGGTCGCCAGACTTCGAGATAAGGCCAAGACCTCTTTCTCCGAACGTGAAGGAGTTAATCTCACCTTCTTGCCTTTCTTTGCCGTTGCAGTCTGCGAAGCGCTGAAGCAGCATCCAGTTCTAAATTCCTCTGTCGATGGCGATCAAGTGACCTATCACAGTTCTGAACATCTTGGAATTGCTGTTGATACTGAACGCGGGCTGCTAGTTCCAGTTATTCGCGACGCAGGAGATCTCAATATTGGCGGGATCTCTCGAAAGATTTCCGATGTGGCAGCGCGTACTCGCGATAATAAAATTTCTCCCGATGAATTGGGTGGCGGCACATTCACTATTACAAATACCGGAAGCCGCGGCGCACTCTTCGACACTCCAATAATTAATCAACCTCAGGTCGCCATCTTGGGGATCGGATCGGTTGTAAAGCGTCCGATGGTTATGAAGGGAACTGACGGCGGAGAGAATATTGCGGTCCGTTCCATGGTTTATCTCGCTCTTTCTTACGACCATCGTATTGTTGACGGCGCTGATGCCGCTCGTTTCTTATCGACCCTTAAAGCCCGCCTTGAAGAAGGCAGTTTTGAGTCCGATCTCGGCTTGTAGGGAGTAGCGCCCATGCGTGTAGCTGTTACTGGT
>JAYTQV010000099.1:0-65493 GCA_043746515.1 Actinomycetes bacterium
TCTCTTCGACGGTGAGCGCTTGGTCAAGATTGTCGGCTTGAGGGACCACTCCAAGATGGGCCTTGATCTCTGGACCAAATTTCTCAGGATCTTTACCCAAAATCGTTATTTCACCGCCGGATCTAGTCAGAGTGGCTGAAATAATCCGCATAATCGTGGACTTCCCGGCACCATTTGGCCCCAGAAATCCAAAGGATTCACCTTTGTAGACCTCAAAATCGATCCCATTTACAGCTGTGAAATCACCGTAACGCTTGCTCAGTTGCCTGGCGACTATCAGAACCTCGTTGTTACTCATAGATCGCGCAGTCTATTCGCGCCTGCCTCCCTCAGGATAAACATTTTCGGTCAAATCCCTCTCATGCTCTCTTGGGGAGTAAGAGAGTAAAACGAGAGACAAATATGGAGTCGAGTGGTTGAAAAAGGAGTAAAGTGGAGTAAAGTGGTAGGTAGCTTCAATTCGGGGGAATTAAAAGCGTGAAATGGTGTTAAAAGGGGAAAAAATGTTCCTAGGGACCCACGAGCCAAAGCTCGATGAGAAGGGTCGCCTTATCATGCCCGCCCGTTTTCGTGACGAATTGGCCAAGGGTTTGGTTATCACCAAAGGTCAAGAGCGTTGCCTTTATGTCTTTCCGTTGGGGGAATTCGCGTCTATTACCGAGCGCATGCGCCTCGCTCCGGTTACTGAAAAGGGAGCGCGTGATTACATGCGCGTGATGTTTGCCGGCGCACATGATGAGGTTCCGGACAAACAAGGACGAGTCAGCATTCCTGGCGGCTTGCGTGGTTATGCAGGCCTAGAGAAGGAATGTGTCGTCATCGGTGCCAATACGCGGCTAGAGATTTGGGACGCCACTTCGTGGAATACCTACCTCTCAGATCGTGAAAAGAATTTTGCAGATATTTCAACGGAGGTGCTGCCTGGACTCTTCTAATCGAGATATCGGTCTGAATTCTCTCGTTAGGCCATCGCCGACTTCATATTAGCGGCGCCTCTTCCCCGGCGCCGTTCCCCCAAGATCCGTCGGTCGGCGGTGACCTAACCAGAGAAGAAAAATGTACAAGACCATAAAAAGCTAAAAATCGACAATTCGAGGTGAGGACGATGGAATGGGGGAGAGTTATGAAGCAAGAACATGTACCGGTAGCGCTTGAACGCTGCATTGAACTACTTACTCCTGCCATCGAATATTCTTTAAAAAATTACCCAAAGACTTATGTTCTCGATGCAACGCTAGGCCTTGGAGGTCACACACGTGCACTTCTCGCAAAATTTCCAAACCTGGTGGTTGTTGGTGTAGATCGCGATGAGAATGCAATTGCCATCGCGCGCAAAAATATTTGGCCGTTCAGTGATCGCTTACTCATCTCTCATACAACTTATGGCGATATTCAATCAATTCTTAGTGGACACGGAATCTCCCAAGTTGCTGGAATCCTCTTTGATTTAGGCGTTTCTTCGATGCAACTTGATGACGGTTCGCGAGGATTTGCTTACTCCTATGAAGCCCCACTTGATATGCGCATGGATCAAAGTTCAGGTTTAACTGCTTATGAAATCCTTCATGGATATGAACACAGGGATTTGGTGCGAATCTTGCGAGTTTATGGTGAAGAGAAATTTGCCCCGCGAATTGCGGATTTCATACTGGACGCTCGATCTCAAGGAAATTTAGAAACAACCAAAGATCTAGCTGAGTTGGTAAAGAGCGCAATCCCGGCTGCCGCAAGGCGTACTGGAGGCAACCCCGCTAAGCGAACCTTTCAAGCACTTCGTATCGAAGTTAACCAAGAGTTATTATTTTTAGAGCGTGCTATCCCGTCGGCACTCACTGCGCTGCAACTTCATGGCCGCTTAGTTGTTATGGCTTATCAATCTCTCGAAGATAAAATTGTCAAAAGCGCTTTTACCGCTGCGACCAAGTCGATGACTCCACTGGGTCTTCCAGTGGACCTCCCTGATAGTGCGGCGAAGTTCAGCCTTGTCATGCGGGGAAGTGAAGCTGCCTCCGCCGCCGAGATAGTTATAAATCCTCGATCGCAATCTATGCGATTACGTGCAGTCGAGAGATTGGCTGCCTGATGGCGATTGCACATTCAGAGAACATATCTTTACAAGAGCTTCAACTATCGCGAGGAAGAATTTTCGCAGCTCATACTCGTGCCGCACTAAAGCTTGTACCAGATCTAAGCGTTGAAAATAGCGGTGCCGTTAGCAATCGAGCATTTATGGGGTTTCTCATTGGGGTATTCACTGTTGGCTTGCTCGCATTACTGAGTATCAATACTGCTCTGACTTCTGGGGCATTCACCCTTGAAAATATGAAATTACATTTAGCCGCAGTTAATGACCAGCGGGATGCAATTTTGAATCAAGTTGCCACACATTCATCGCCGAGCAATCTCGCGATTGCAGCGACAAAACTGGGGATGTTGCCTCAAAATTCGATTCGCTTTCTTAACGTCATCGGCGGTCTAACAAAGTGAATGGCATCGACACCTTTGGAAAGCGGATACGTTTCGTGGTTGGAGGTTTCATCCTCATCTTTCTTATCTTCGGAGTGCGCCTGATAGATGTGCAAGCAGTTCAGGCGAGCGGGTATGCCAAACGTGCGGTGAATGAAATGGTAAATAAGTCAACGTGGCTGGCTCCTCGTGGGACTATAACCGACGTCAATGGCATAGTCTTAGCACGGAGCGAAGCAGCAAAAAATATAATTATTGATCAAACGATGATATCAGATCCGGCAAATACGGCACGTGTAACTGCATCTGTCTTGGGCATTCCTATAACTCATCTGCAGGCGCTTCTCACTGGAACCAAGCGCTATCAAGTAATCGAGAATGGTGCAGCACCACTAGTTTGGGATAATCTGCAAAGTGCAATCTCATCTTATAACACATCTGTTGAAAGTCAGAAGACCGGGATTTCAAAAAGGATTGTTGGATTTTTTAGCGAAAATGCCTATACCCGAAATTATCCGACAGGGGCTTTGGCTGCCTCTCTGGTTGGCTTGACTAATGCGGCGAATCAAGGAGCCGCCGGAGTAGAAGCTAGTATGAATGGGGTATTAACTGGAACCAATGGAGAATACGATTATGTCAATGGTGATGGCGCCATAATTCCTGGGTCACAACAATTTATTACCGCTGCGAAACCGGGAACTGAAGTTCGACTTACGATCGAACGTGATATTCAGTGGATTGCGCAAGACGCTATCTCTGCGGCAGTGAAGAGCGCTAAAGCTCTGTCAGGAACGGTAGTCGTGATGAATCCCAGCACTGGTGCTATTCTGGCCCAAGCGAGTGCACCATCATTTGATCCAGCACATCGAGAAAAAATCACGCTAGCGCAAATGCGAAATCCTGCAGTACAAGATGTGTATGAACCCGGTTCGACCGGAAAAGTCATTACAATCGCGGCAGCGTTGGAACAAGGAACAACTACTCCTACCACGGTCTACAAGATTCCTAACACCATCAAATCTGGTGGAAGAATATTTCACGATGATAAGAATCATCCGACCGAAGAATTGACTACGGCCGGCGTACTGGCAGTTTCAAGCAATATCGGAGCAATTCAGATTGGTTCTGCGCTTTCGAATTCAACTCTCTATTCCTATCTGCAAAAATTTGGAATTGGTCAGAGTACTGGTTCGAATCTACCAGGTGAGTCAGCAGGGATATTGCATCCAGTTGCTTCGTGGTCACAATCTTCTGCACCGACTTTTTCCTTTGGTCAAGGCTATTCAGTAACTGCAATGCAAGCGACAGATGTCTTTGCAACCATTGCAAATGATGGGGTTCGAGTTACTCCAAATGTCGTCGCAGGTACACTTGATGCAAATGGTACCTACACGCCCAGCAAGCCATCGCCCCAAGTTCGAGTTATTAGTGCAACGACTGCACAGACTATTCGCACAATGTTGCAAGGAGTTGTTTCCAATGAGGGAACGGCGCCAGCAGCTGAAATTGCCGGATATCAGATAGCAGGAAAGACTGGTACGGCCAATCGAGTAGATTCGCGATGTGGTTGTTATCGTGGGTATACAGCATCATTTATTGGAATGGCACCGGCAGCAGCTCCAAAATATGTTGTGAGTGTTGTCATCCAAAATCCGCAAGGTGAATATTTTGGTGGCGAGATTGCCGCTCCCGTTTTCAAGAAAGTTATGAGTTTTGTATTACAAGCTAAACAAGTTAAACCAGTGGCCTCGACTCACAGTATATTTGCCCTCACGCAAGCCTCTCTTCTTAAGTCATTAAAATTACCCGAAATTACTGCGGTGAAGCGATGAGTAGTCCAGATTTAAAAATAAGACCGTGGAAACTTTTTTCGCGCTCCCTTAAAGATCTTTCATATTACGTAGGATCTACATTCGTAGGTAACGATATTCAATTCACAGGTATCACGATCGATTCCCGATTTGTGGAAAGTGGGGACCTCTTTATCGCTCTGCAAGGTGCGAAGGAGCACGGAGCGATTTATGCCGCAGAAGTTGTCAATAAGGGCGCAGCTGCAATACTTACTGACTCATTCGGGGCAAAAATTCTCTCTACTTTAATCCCAGTAATAATTGTTGAAAATCCCCGAATGTGGGTCGGGGCGATATCAGCTTGGTTTTACAACAATCCTTCTAGTGCTCTAGATGTCATTGGGATCACAGGTACTAATGGCAAGACTACAACGGCAGCCCTGGTCGAGGAGATTTGGCGTTTAGATGGACGAATGACAGGTTTTATTGGGACAATAGGAATAAGAATCAATAACGAAAATTACGCAACTTCATTCACGACTCCAGAAGGTACTGATCTTCAAGGAATCCTTGCCGCGATGAGAGAACAACATGTACGCAATGTTGTGATGGAAGTGAGTAGCCACGCACTTTCTATGCACAGAGTTATTGGGACACACTTTAAAGTGGTGGGGTTTACAAATTTGACTCAAGATCACTTAGATTTTCATGGAGATATGGAGAATTACTTTCGAGCCAAAGCAGAACTCTTCGCTCTCGATTATGCTGACAGTGCAATAGTAAATCTTGATAATTTATATGGAGTAAAACTTTTTGATTCATTTAAAATTCCCACGAAAACATACTCACGTTCGCATAGAGAGGCCGATTGGCATTATCAAAATTATGAGACCTCGACTAACGGCATCGGTTTTGAGGTATCGATTCGGGGTCCTGGCGGCGTGCTCATAGAAGGTCATCTTCCCTTGATTGGAATCCACAATCTCGACAATACACTGTTGGCAATTGCACTCACGGTTGAAAGTGGGGTAGATCCAATAGCAGTTGCGGCCTACTTGGGGAATTTATCCGCACCAGTAGGACGACTTGAACCAATTGATGTCGGTCAGAAATTTTTAGCACTCGTAGATTATGCGCATACACCTGACGCCGTTGCCCATGCATTGAAAAGTGCAAAGTCGATGACGAAAGGTAAAGTGATTGCAGTTTTAGGATGTGGCGGAGATAGAGATAAAGGTAAACGAGCGATTATGGGTCAAGCGCTGCGCGCGGGGGCTGATTTTGCAGTTTTTACCTCCGATAATCCTCGCACTGAAGATCCAATGCAGATACTCATGCAAATGGTAGGAGAGGGCCACAATGATAATGAGGTCGTGGAATTGGATCGGCGAAGTGCAATCGCCATCGCCGTGCTCCAGGCAGAACCAGGAGATTGCGTTATTGTTTTGGGCAAAGGTCACGAACGTGGTCAAGAGATCAATGGAATCAAACATCTTTTTGATGATCGCATCGAACTTGCTCACGCGATCGAGGATTTAGAGTGATTGCCCTAAATATTGCACAGATCGCAGAAATTATTGATGCGAAAATTCTTGAATTAGATCCTCAGCGGGTAATAACTGATTATCCGGAGATAGATTCTCGCAAAGCAAAACCGGGAACCTTTTTTGTGGCCTTACCTGGTGAGAGGGTTCACGGAAACACTTACGCGCGCGAGGCGATTACAAACGGTGCAAGCTTTGCAATTACAACTGTTGACTTGGGGATTCCATCTCTGCTCGTCAAAGATTCAGGTGCTGCTCTCATTGCGCTAGCAACAGAAGTGCGCATTCGCATGAAGCACTGTACGTTTATTGGCATCACCGGATCACATGGCAAAACAACCACCAAAGATTTGATCGGTCACATCTTGTCGATACTAGGTGAGTGCGTGACTCCAAGTGGATCGTTCAATAACGAAATTGGAGTTCCACTTACAATTTTGCAAACATCGGAGACGACGCGTTTTTGCGTAATTGAGATGGGGGCCAGACATAAAGGGGATATTCGCACCTTATGTCAGATTGCTAAGCCTGATATTGGAGTGGTCTTAGTTGTTGGAAGTGCTCACCTAGGTGAATTCGGTAGTCGCGATGCGATCGCAGTTGCTAAGTCTGAACTCGTTGATGCTCTGCCAAAAAATGGCGTTGCAATACTAGGCGCATACGATCCACTTACTCCGCACATGGGCGAAGGGAGTGCACGCAAACGCGTGATTTTTGGGGAGAGCAGTACGTGTGATGTGAGGGCTGCTGATCTCGAATTTCGAGAAGGGTTAGCCCATTTTGATTTAGTCAGTGAGAATGGTCGTGCCCCAGTTGCACTTCGCCTCCTTGGGGCGCATCAGGTTTCAAATGCCTTGGCAGCTGCTGCGACGGCCCTAGAAATAGGTGTCCCAATCGAGTCAGTAGCCGCGGCACTATCTACGGCAGAACCCGTAAGTAAGTGGCGCATGGAGTTGCATGACGAGGGGGATCTTTTGATCATTAATGATTCCTATAACGCCAACCCCGAAAGTATGCAGGCGGCCCTGCGCACTTTGGCGCTTCTCACGCAAGAACGAGGTGGGTCGTCGTGGGCGGTTTTAGGCAAGATGCATGAACTCGGCGAGTCAGAACGCGCGGAGCATCTGCAAATTGGCAGACTCGCTTCTGAATTGGGGGTGGATCATCTGGTTGCCGTCGGAACGGATCTGTATTTAGAAGGATTACGCCTTGATCCAGACGCTGGCGATGAGATGCTGACTCATTATTTCTTAACGCAGGAGGAAGTTCTTGCCTTCCTCAATCATGTTGCACCTGGAGATGTACTCTTAATCAAAGCTTCTCGGGCCGAACATCTAGATGAGTTATCTGAAAAAATTTTGGTGAAACGGCAGGTTTCTTAATTATGAAAGAGATTTTATTAGCGGGAACAATCGCTACGCTGTTGAGTTTTTCCATTACCCCTCTATTCATTCGATTTCTCGCCTCGCGCGGTTATGGTCAAAATATTAGGGACGATGGACCAACCTCGCACCATGTGAAACGCGGTACTCCTACGATGGGGGGAGTAGTACTTGTAGTTGCTGCCGTTATTGGCTACTTTGCATCGCACCTTATTAACGGCATTCGTATCAGTATTTCAGCGCTATTAGTAATTGGCTTAGTTTTTGGATTGGGATTTGTTGGTTTACTCGACGACTGGTTAAAGATAGTAAAACAGCGTTCACTGGGCCTGCGAGCGCGAGAAAAATTAGCTGGACAAGGAGTTGTGGCTGCTGGTTTTGCCTATGCAGGTTTACATTTTAAAGACCCTTTTAAATTGACTCCGATCTCCCCCCATTTCTCAACCGTGCGTGATACCTCCCTGGTTCTTGGTACGGTTTTCGTGATCGTCTGGGTTGTACTACTTGTGTTAGGAACAAGTAATGGGGTGAATCTCACCGATGGGTTAGATGGATTAGCAAGTGGTACTTCCATAATGACCCTGCTGGCACTTGTCTTGATTGGAGTCTGGGAATTTCGTCAAAGTTGCGGACTCACTGGGGCAGGGGTCTTGGTATCAAAGTGCTATCAAGTGCGAGATCCGCTTGATCTAGCTGTGCTTGCTGCTGCATTTGCTGGCTCGTGTGCCGGCTTTTTATGGTGGAATACCTCACCTGCAAGGATCTTTATGGGAGATGTAGGATCTCTTGCACTCGGAGGAGCGCTAGCGGGTTTAGCAATCACTTTAAGAATTGAATTGCTTCTTGTAGCGCTCGGCGGGCTCTTTGTCATAATCACCATGTCAGTCATTATTCAAACGCTTTACTTCAAAGCATCAGGCGGTAAAAGAGTATTTCGAATGGCCCCACTGCAGCACCATTTCGAATTATTGGGTTGGGCGGAGGTAACAATAGTTATTCGATTTTGGATTATTGCAGGACTTAGCGTTGCAGCTGGATTAGGACTCTTTTACGCACAATGGGTGAGTTCTTAAATGTCTTACCTTCAATCCTTGGCTTCTAAGAAAATTGCTATCGTTGGAGCTGGAGTGACTGGAGTCGCTGTTTTAGAATTTTTAAATGCTCGAGGATTCACAGCGGATATATTTGATGAGAAGTCTCCCACTGCTAAACGAGAAATAGACTCTAATTATGACCTTGCCATTATTTCTCCCGGTTGGAGGCGCAACCATCCTTATATTGAGCGCTTAAGTTCCCTGGGTGCGCAACTGCTGAGCGAAATCGACTTTGCTTGGAAGATTAAAGAGGAGTTGGCACCATCTCAAAAGTGGATCGCAGTTACCGGAACAAATGGGAAAACCACGACTGTCCAGATGCTTCAATCAATTTTTGATTTCAGCTCTAAGAGTGGCGTTGCTTGCGGCAATGTGGGCGAGCCAGTTATTTCAGTTCTCGGTTCAGGAGTGGAATTTGATTTTTTAGCGCTAGAACTCTCATCTTTTCAATTGGAATGGAGCCAGTATGCCGAGTATGAAGCCATCGCGCTCCTTAATATCGCACCAGATCATATTGATTGGCATGGCTCTTTTAACAATTACATGGCGGCAAAATTGAAGTTATTTGCTGCTGGGAAAATCGCAATAATCAATGGTCAAGATAGCGAGTGCGTTTTAGGTGCCTCATCCTGGCTAGGTCGGAAAGTTTTTTACTATTTAGATACACCTCAAGCTGGTGAATTGGGTTTGGTAGAGAACCTATTGGTGGATCGTGCATTTACTCAAAGCGCTGTAGAGGCAATTGAGTTTGCTGAATTATCTGATATCCATCCCACTGTTCCGCACAACGTTTCGAACGCAATGGCGGCTGCTGGATTGGCTCTTTCGATTGGAATTACTCATGAAGAGATTAGAGAGGGGCTCAAAAACTTTACTCTTGATCGCCATCGCCTTGAAATCGTTCTTGAATCCGCAGGTATAACGTGGGTAAATGATTCGAAAGCTACAAATCCACATGCGGCATCCGCAGCTCTTCTGTCTCACCTCTCCTCAATTTGGATAGCGGGAGGCTTAGCCAAAGGCGCAACTATGGAGCCACTCATAGAGAGGTGCGCGCAACGCATTAAAGCTGCAATTTTGATTGGACAGGACGCTCCAATTATTGCAACCGCGCTCGGTAAGTTAGCACCCCAAATTCCATACTTCATAATGCCCTTTGATGGAGACCCGAAGGAATTGATGCGGCAGATCGTGATTAAAGCGGGAGAGCTTGCCACCGACGGTGACACGGTTCTCTTAGCACCTGCATGCGCGTCTATGGATCAATTTGTTGATTATGCAGACCGGGGTACGAAATTCGTGGAAGCGGTGCGAGAGGTTGTGGTCTATTGAGCATCAAGCCCCCAACACGTAGGCAAAAATATTCAAATTATTTACAACGAGTTGATGCCCCGTATTACTTAATTATCGGCTCTCTTATGTTTTTATCTGGTCTGGGAATCGTGATGGTCCTATCAGCGTCCAGCGTACTTTCTTTGCAACAATCTGGTTCAACATATTCAATATTTTTCAAGCAAGTAGTTTTTTTTGGAATTTCCGTCTTTGCAGTTTTTGTGGTTTCCAATTGTAAATTCTCAATATGGGCCGTCATGACAAAGTATTCGTGGATGCTTTCCTTTCTAGCCCTCTGCCTTCCCTTGGTACCTGGCCTAAAGAAAACCGTAAATGGCAACACCAATTGGATTCATTTTGGAACTTTGACAATGCAACCATCGGAGTTTGCAAAGGTTGGTCTAGTACTCTGGTGCGCGCGACAATTAAAGAAATACGATGAAACGGTAGAACATCGTTCAGCGCTGCGCCATATTAGTTTTGTATTTTCAGGAACCTTACCCTTGTTGGTTCTTATTTTAAAAGGCGGAGATCTGGGCACAACGGTAATTATTCTGGGAATAGTGGCCGTTATGCTATTTGTGAGTGGATTACCAATTCGACATTTCCTCTTGATCGGGGGAGTGGCTGTGATCGGAATTGTTGGTCTCGTTGTGGTCGCACCGTATCGCCTTCATCGATTTGCTGCAGTGGTTAATCCATTCGCGCCCTCTGTATATAAATTAGCGGGATGGCAGCCGGCACATTCTGTGATGGGTCTTGCTAGCGGCGGTTTTTTTGGTGTAGGACTCGGCGCAAGTCGTCAGAAATGGGGGAACTTATCTGAAGCTCATACAGATTTCATTTTTTCTGTAATCGGTGAAGAACTTGGCTTGCTCGGTACATTGGCGGTGTTGATTTTGTACGCCACGTTAATTTACGGAATATTTAGGACTGCTATGCAGAGTCGTGATCTCTTTACTCGATATGCATGTGCAGGTTTTGGAGCGTGGATAATGATGCAGGTCATCATTAACGTGGGTTCAGACATTGGGGTATTGCCCGTTGTGGGAGTAACTCTGCCCTTTATTAGTTATGGCGGCTCATCCCTTATTTCTAATTTTATTGGAGTTGGGTTTGTTTTAAATGTTCTGCGTAAAGATGCACGAATTCGCGCAGCAATTAACTCTCGAAAGCGGATTCGGTAAGATGAAAGTAATGTTCGCGGGGGCTGGTACTGCTGGTCATGTGGAGCCCGCACTAGCAGTTGCTAATTGGTTGCGCCATCATTATTCGGACATCGATTTTCAATTTTTAGGGACTGCTGGTGGAGTTGAAAATATTTTAGTCCCCGAAGCAAGTTTCGAGCTATTATTGATTGAGAAAGCTCCATTTCCTAGAGGGCTGGGAAGAGAAATGGTTTTCTGGCCATTCAAATTTCGACGAACACTTGTGCAGACACAGAAGTTACTCCAGGGAACGGATGTTGTAGTTGGATTTGGAGGATACGTAGCAGCACCGGCATATCTAGCGGCTAAACGATTGGGCCTACCAGTAATTGCTCATGAAGCAAATGCCAAGATGGGGCTTGCAAATCTTTTGGCTAAATGGAGTGGGGCCCAGATTTTGCGCGCTTTTGGCGAGGGATCTCAACCTGAAGTTGGAATTCCTCTTCGAAACACAATTATCGAATTAGCGAAACTTTCATTGCCAGAGCGACAAAGTTTGAAACGCGAAGCGCTAAGGGAGATGAATTTAGATCCTCTAACTCCAACAATTCTAGTTTTTGGAGGCTCACTTGGTTCTACGAAGTTTAATCTCGTGATTTCACAGGCGCGCAACGATATTTTACAACGAGGATTTCAAATTATTCATGCTGTCGGCAATAAGAACGAATTACCTGCAGTACAAGAAGGTTACTTTCCGGTGCATTACATATCTAATATGGCTCAGGCTTATGCGGCAAGTGATTTAGTTATATGTCGAAGCGGGGCGGTTACCGTGACGGAAACGGGTGTACTTGGGATTTATTCGCTTTATGTGCCACTTCCCATTGGTAATGGTGAGCAGATGGACAATGCACAATTAGTCGTTAAGCATGCAGGGGGATCTGTCATACCAAATGATGAATTCTCCCCCGCATGGCTTACTTCTCATATCGTAGAACTCATGAAAAGTGCATTGGCGTGGCAAAAATCTGGGTTAAGAATGGATTTCCCTCTAAATGCGAGTGAGTTAATTGCGCAACAAATTGTGAGAGTCTCCAACGATGAATAATTTGACACGGTTGGCGAGAAAGCGCATTCACTTTGTAGGGATTGGAGGTTCTGGAATGTCTGGGATTGCCCGCATAATGCTCTCCGAAGGGCTAACTATCAGCGGTAGTGATGTTACAGAATCTGCTATCACTCAGTCTTTGGCAGCACTGGGAGCTCAAATTTATATAGGGCAAAGAAGTGAAAATATTTCTGATGTTGACTTGGTTATTACATCAGGCGCCATATCTGCTCGCAATCCTGAATTGTTAGCTGCTCAAAATCGAGGAATTCAAATACTTACACGTTCAGAAGCACTTGCTCTCCTCATGGAAGGTAAGCGCTCTATTGCGGTAACAGGAACTCATGGAAAAACAACAACAACTTCAATGCTCACCGTTGCCCTACAAGGGGCAGGCCTGGATCCCTCTTTTGCGATTGGAGGTCTCATAAATAGTTCTGGAGTTAATGCTCACCTTGGAACTGGAGATATCTTTGTCGCCGAGGCTGATGAATCTGATGGCTCTTTTACCGCCTATCATCCCTTCGGAGCAATTATTACAAATGTTGAATTGGACCACGTAGACCATTTTGATTCCATAGAGGATGTTTATCTTTTATTTCTAAAATTCCTAGACACCATACAAAGCAATGGATTTGTTGTCGCCTGTACTGATGATCCGGGAGTTGTCGAACTACTTTCGCGAGTGGATCGACGCGACATTGAGATCATTACCTACGGAACGGGAAATTGCGATTTTCAGTTATCACGAATTTTTCTTGAGCCGAATTCATCTCATGCTAGATTAACGAAAAACGGAATGGTGCTCCCTGAATTAAATCTATCTATACCTGGGGCGCACAACGTTTTGAATGCAGTTGCGGCTCTCGCCGTCGCAGATCGCCTTGGGGCAGGTCAATACGAGGTGCTTAAGGGATTACAGTCATTTAGTGGATCAAGAAGAAGATTCGAACATAAAGGTATTGTTAATGGAATTGAAGTTATTGATGATTACGGGCACCATCCCACAGAAATTAGGGTCACACTAGAAACAGCTAAGGCATATATCTCTCCCGGGCGAGTCTTAGTGATCTTTCAGCCGCACCGCTTCTCTCGAACTCAAGCCTTTGCCGCAGAATTTGCTCTCTCACTGGCCCTAGCTGATCGAGCTTTTGTATTGGAAGTTTATCCAGCAGGTGAAATTCCGATTCCAGGAGTCACATCTGCGCTTATTAGCCGAGCGGCGACATCCACGTCGATCTCTTTAGAACCATCAATGGTGAATGTCGTTCAGGAAGTTCTTGAGATTGCCCAACCTGGAGATCTCATCGTGACCCTAGGCGCAGGAGATGTTAATTCTTTGGCACCAGTTATCGTCCAAGCCCTTGAAGAGAGATATGCGTAAACGCCGTCTGCGAAATGCTCCAGCAGTTGTACTTGTTATAGCTTTGATGGGAGTCTCAGGCTATTTTTTGGGGTGGTCTAAAGCGTTAGAGATTCGAACTATAGAAATTTCAGCTTCCGGAAACGAAGCGCTGATTGCGCTGGTGCTCATTCCAAAAGATCTACATATTGGAATGCCAATCGCAAGAGTCAGTGGGAGACGAATTGCACATGACTTGGCAAAATTTTCTTGGGTGGATGCCATCACCGTAAAGAGGCGATGGCTGGCCCATGATGTTCGAGTCATAATCACGGAGCATGCGGCGATCGCTCAATACGTTGATAGCAATGGAATGACTGAATACTTTGATTCAAAAGGCCTCAACTTTATTGCTCCCAATGCGCCAGTTGGATTGCCGATTATAAATTTTTCTACGGCTGGATCGGACTCCCGAAGTGCGATCGCAAATTTTCTGTCGCAAGTTCCAAGTGATCTCACCGCTCATTTATCGAGTCTCTCCATTGATGCACAGAATCAAGTTTTGATGTCCACCGCGCTACCAGGTTTTAAGAAACTCGCAATTTCTTGGGGGGTTGTCATCGATATTCCACTTAAAGTAAAGGTCTTACGCCAATTATTAAATTTAAAGGAGAATAGAAATATAGTAAGTGTGGATATTTCATCGCCTATGACTCCAGTAGTGAAATGATCACCCTAAACACTAACTTGAGAGATTGCTCTCCTTGGAATCGTGTCGGTAATTGATTGCTACTCCAGCGCACCATACTTTTAAGTAATTCGTTTTCCATCGTATTTTAAGTCTCAACCTAAGATTTAGAGTCCTAAGAGAGGTAGATCGTGGCGACACCGCAAAATTATCTGGCCGTCATCAAAGTTGTTGGTATCGGTGGTGGAGGAGTGAACGCAGTTAATCGAATGATCGAGGCGGGACTTAAAGGTGTGGAATTTATTGCGATTAATACGGATGCTCAACAACTGATCATGAGTGATGCAGATGTGAAATTAGATATTGGTCGCAAATCCACACGAGGTCTCGGGGCCGGTGCGTCGCCAGAAGTGGGTAGGCAAGCCGCTCTTGATCACATTGAAGAAATAGAAGAAGTATTGCGTGGTGCGGACATGGTCTTTGTCACTGCGGGTGAAGGTGGCGGAACCGGGACTGGTGGGGCACCTGTGGTTGCTAAGGTGGCCAAAGATCTTGGTGCTCTAACTGTAGGAGTAGTCACCAAGCCTTTTTCTTTTGAAGCAAAGCATCGCACGATTCAAGCTGAAGAGGGAATCGAGTTATTGCGACAGGAGGTAGACACCCTCATCGTCATCCCAAATGATCGATTACTTGCGATATCAGATCGCTCAATTACCGCTATTGAAGCCTTTCGAAGTGCTGATCAAGTTCTGCTCTCCGGAGTTCAAGGGATCACCGATCTTATAACTACACCTGGCTTAATTAATTTGGATTTTGCAGATGTCAAGAGCGTGATGCAAGGCGCTGGATCAGCTTTGATGGGAATAGGCTCAGCCCGAGGTGAAGCTCGCGCGACTCGTGCCGCGGAGCTTGCAATTGCGAGCCCACTCCTGGAAGCATCTATTGATGGAGCCAGGGGAGTGCTTCTTTCTATCGCGGGTGGTTCCGATCTAGGACTATTCGAATTGAGTGAGGCCGCGGAGTTGGTAGCCAAATCTGCTCATCCTGAAGCAAATATCATTTTCGGAACTGTAATCGATGATGCCCTGGGAGACGAAGTACGTATCACGGTAATTGCCGCTGGTTTTGATGGTGGCTCGCCAAAGCGGGCACCGATGCCCTCCATTAATGCAGCCTCACTCTTGGGCCAAGCAGATCCTATAGCGCCAAATGATCCTATTGCCGTAGCGCAGGATTCTGCCAGCCTTGAAGACACGGGAGAAGTGCCCGTAGTTGCGAACCCGCGGCGCAGAGTGACCTTTGAAGATCTCGTGCATGAGGATGAGATAGACATTCCCGACTTTATGAAATAAATGTCGCGCACTCTTTTTACCTCAAAATCTGGGGGTGATCTCATGATTGAGATCAATCGAGAGATCCTTCGCCATCAACTTTCACTGAAGACACTGCATTTTATGAAACAAACTCATAGCGATCTGGTCAAAGTAATCGAAAATGAATCGGGTGATCTTTATTGTGATGCTTTGGTTTCTACCACTATCGGAGTTGGCATAGCGGCGTTGGCAGCCGATTGCATGCCAATTACTTTCAGCGCGCAAGGAGTCATCGGGGTTGCACATGTCGGGAGAGTGGGATTGGTTAAGGGAATCGCAAGTAAGACGGTAAGAGCAATGCGTGATTTAGGAGCGACTGAAATTACAGCGACTATTGGCCCTAGCATCTGTGGAACTTGTTACGAAGTTTCTCCCCAGATGTATCAAGAGATAACAACTCGACTACCGAATTCTGCAACATCGGAAGAACATCACTCTCTCAATATGCAGGCAGCGGTTTTGGAGGAGTTGTTGGAATTAGAGGTGAGAACCCACGACACCCGAATTTGTACTCTGGAAAGTTCTGAGTATTTTTCTTACCGCGGAGGAGATGCAACTTTTAGGCAAGCTGGAGTCATTTCATTATGACAAGATATGCGGAGATTTCTCAACAATTGATCAAAGTTCAGGAATCGATTGAACGTGTTTGCGTTATCTCTGGCCGTCAATCTTCTGACATTACTCTGGTTGTAGTCACAAAAAATTTTCCTGTGGAAGACGTTCAGATTTTATACGATTTAGGAGTCAGAGAATTTGGTGAGAATCGGGATCAAGAAGGGGCGTTAAAGTCCGCACAATTGCCACGTGATATTAAGTGGCATTTTCAGGGAAAATTGCAAGGTCGAAAAATTAAATCTATTGCAAGATGGGCCAGTTTAATTCATTCTCTGCAGTCAATTGATAACGCCCGAAAGTTTGACGCTTTCGAAGACAATGAAAGTCACTCTTACTTTGTTCAAGTGAATTTTGAACCTGATCGAGAAGATCGAGGAGGGGTAGCAGAGGTGAATCTTGAAGGGTTCCTAGCAGATTTGCATCAACAGACCATGATTCGCCCCATTGGCCTCATGACAGTAGCACCATTGAAATGTGACCCAACATCTACATTTGTGCGGTTACAAAGGCTTCAGGAGGGTTTGGTTGGATCTTTTCCGCACTTAGTGAATCTCTCGATGGGAATGAGCGGAGATTTTGAAGCTGCGATTGCGGCCGGTGCGACACATATTCGGATAGGCAGTTCAATCCTAGGATCTCGTGGAATCTTAGCCTAAAATTAATCCATGGCTAATGTGTTTAAGAAAGCAGCAAATTATTTAGGGCTAGTGGATGAAGAGGAAGAGCTACAAGAATCTGCTTCGGCTCAATCCTTTCAGGCCGCGCCAACTGCAGATGCTTCACATCGTGGCGTCAGGTCAATCACTCAATCGACGCGACCAACTTTTAATCCGATCCCTGTAGCCACTCGAGGCTCCACAGCGCCTGCTCTTGTACCTACTCCCGCTTATATTCCCGTTCAAGAGACACCCCCAATTATGGACCAAATTTTCACGATCCATCCTCGCTTTTATAACGAAGCGAGAACTGTCGGTGAACGTTATCGAACTGGTCAACCTGTTTTAATGAACCTTTCGGATATGGATGAGTCGGAGCGGAAACGTTTGGTTGATTTTGCATCTGGACTTGTATTTGGACTCCACGGCAGTATCGAGAGAGTTACGTCGAAGGTATTTCTACTTACCCCCGAAAATGTTCGCGTGAGTACCGAATATAAAGCTGCCGCAGCGGAAGCCAGTTTTTTTAATCAAAGTTGAGTGCGCACATTCACGAGCGCTTAAGGATCTCAAGGAGAAGATTTAGATGAGTAGCCTTGGAACTATCATTGTTTATGTTCTTCAGTTATTTATCATTTCACTCTTTGCCCGCGTTATTCTCGATTACATAAGAATATTTTCACCTTCCTGGAGACCTCGAGGAGTGGTTTTAGCAATTGCGGAAGCAGTGTATGCAGTGACCGATCCTGTCATGCGCTTTGCGAGAAAATTTATCCCGCCATTACGAATTGGTCCGGTCGCAATTGATATCTCTTTCCTGCTGATTTTTTTTGTAACCGAAATTGTTATTTCGTTGGCGAGACGTCTTCACTAGCGTTTATTCAATTATGCTTTTTTGAGGACGAGTCCCAGGGATATCTCATTTTCTTCTAATGGAATTGTTTGATCTTGAGTCATTGTCAACGCCAAAACCTCTTCTGAAATCTCTTTAAAGTAAAGAGCAATTGTGGAACTTATTTGGTCTCCTGAGTTCCATTGGACATGAATGCGATCGCTGATTTCAAACCCAGAGTTTTTTCTTTTCTCTTGAATGGCTCTGATTACTTCTCGCATAAGTCCCGCTTGCAATAATTCTTCATTTAATTCTAAATCCAATGCCACACTTTCTCCAGAATAACTTGCGACAGACCAACCCTCTTTTGGAGTTTCTGTTATTACGACATCTTCTGACATGAGCTCAGCAGATCCTCCTTCATAGGCGATCTTGTAAGTTCCAGTTCGGCGCAAGGCGGCCACAAGTAGCTGTGCATCTATATTGGAAATTGCCTTAGCAATAGCTTGAACGTGGGCCCCATAACGAGCCCCGATGCTTCGAAAATTAGCTTTAATCGAAATGGTGACCAACCCTCCACCATTATCTGAGAGTTGATCTATCCTCACAACGTTGAGTTCATCTTGAATATGTCCGCGGATTTCCAAATTCAATCGATTCCAACCGTTTGCAGAAACGAGTGCTCGGGCTAACGGTTGACGAATTTTGATTTTAGATTCCGCCCGCGCGGCTCGGCCTAGTTCAACTAATCGTCGGGAAAGGGCAACGGAGCTAGAGAGTTCGGAATCGATGCAAGATGCATCTGCCAGAGGAAAAGATGAAAGGTGAACGGACTCCTGCGCTGAACTCTCTCCAACTCGAATTAATTTTTGCCACACATGTTCGGTAATAAATGGGACCATAGGTGACATCAATTGTGTGAGAGTTTTCAAACAGGTATGCAAAGTCGTGAGTGCTTCTATCTCTCCATCCCAGAAGCGTCGACGAGATCTACGTACATACCAGTTTGATAGATCGTCAATAAATGCAGCAAGTAGGTGGCCTACCTCTTGAGAATCAAAATTCTCAAAGGCGCTATCCACGGCAAGAATTAATTGATTAAGTTCCGAGATTATCCAGCGATCCATTGTGACGTGTGAAGGCTGAACGTTTAAAGGAACTATAAAGCCTGTTGCATGGGCGTAAAGAGAGAAGAAGGAGACAGTATTCCAATAGGTTAGTAGGGTCTTTCTGACGACATCGGAGAGAGCTTCATGCCCAACTCGTCTTGCGCTCCAGGGCGAGCCGGCGGCGAGCATATACCAGCGAACTGCATCTGCTCCATGTTGATCCATCAGTGGAATTGGCTGCAACACATTTCCCAGATGTTTGCTCATTTTGCGTCCATCTTTATCGAGGATATGCCCCAAACATAAAACGGTTTTATATGAGGATTCCTCAAAGACCAAAGTTCCGATGGTCATAAGCGTGTAGAACCAGCCACGAGTTTGATCTATGGCTTCACATATGAAATCTGCAGGGTAAGCAGATTTGAGTTCGAGTTCAGAGCCCTCCTTATGTGGGTAACCCCACTGAGCAAAGGGCATGGCTCCTGAGTCATACCAACAATCAATTACTTCGTTAACACGAACCATCAACTGGCCGCAGGATGAACAAGGAAAAGTAATCTCATCGACAAAAGGTCTATGTGGATCAGTATTTTTTAACTCTTCACCTGAGAGTTCCGATAATTCAGCCAGCGAACCTACGCAGTGCATATGGTTTTCAGGGCAACGCCATAGTGGCAGTGGAGTTCCCCAGTATCGATTGCGCGAGATTGCCCAGTCAATATTATTTTCTAGCCAATCCCCATAACGCCCAGTCTTGATAGTTTCGGGGTGCCAATCTGTCTTTGAATTCTGAAGGATTAACTCATCTTTTATCGCAGTTGTACGAATGTACCAAGACGGTTGCGCGTAATACATCAAAGGGGTATGGCAGCGCCAGCAATGCGGGTATGAGTGTTCAAATTGCTGTTGGCGATATAAAACACCACGGGATTTCAATTCTCGAACGAGAGTTTTATCAGCTTCTTTGAAAAATACTCCGCCTACAAGTGGTACTTCGGCTAAAAAAGTTCCGTCTGGAGCCATTGGATTTATTACTGGAAGTCCGTAACGACGGCATACTTGTAGGTCATCGGCACCGAATGCAGGTGATTGATGTACGAGTCCAGTTCCATCTTCAACTGTCACGTACTCCGCAAGAACAATGTAATGCGAATCTGGAATTTCTATGAGATCAAGCGGTCGTTGATAGGTAATGTGTTCTAGGTCTGATCCCATGAACGTTGCAATTACTCGTCGTTCCTCTCCTAACACTCCAATCAAATTACTTGCGATAACCACTCTCTCGGACTGCTCACCCAAAGGAATTTCAACGACTTGATATTCGACTTTCGGATTTACTGCAATGGCGGTATTGGAGACCAGAGTCCATGGGGTGGTAGTCCACACTAAAAATGCGGCATTCAGATCTGCAATAACTCCTGAGGTGGCTGGAAATCTTACGTAAACTGAGGGGTCCGTAACGGTCTCGTATCCTTGGGCTAGTTCGTGATCTGATAAGCCAGTACCACAACGGGGGCAGTAGGGGGCCACGCGGTGATCTTGTACGAGCAGTCCCTTCTTCCAAATTTGTTGCAATGACCACCACACGCTTTCGACATATTCGGGTGACATTGTCCAATATGCCTCATCAAAATCTACCCAGAAGCCCATTCTTCGAGTCATGTTGGTGAATTCATCCACATGGCGCTGGACTGATTCACGACATTTCGCATTGAAGGCTGCGATCCCATATTTTTCAATGTCGCCTTTGCCCGTAAATCCCAACTCTTTCTCTACTGCTATTTCAACCGGCAAGCCGTGGCAATCCCATCCCGCTTTGCGGATTACTTGTCTACCTTTCATGGTCTGATAACGAGGAAATAGGTCTTTAAAAACTCGCGCTTCGATGTGGTGAGTTCCTGGTGAGCCATTGGCAGTCGGGGGGCCCTCATAAAAGGTCCATCGCGGTGCCCCTTCTCGAGATTGAATGCTTTTGGAAAAAATGTCGTTGATTTCCCAAAAATTCAGAATCTGATGTTCGACGAATGGTAAGTCGATCTGAGGAGGAAGGGTCATGAATGTGCGAGAGTCCTGCGTTGTCACATCTCTCTCCCTTCTCGTCTGTATTGACTCATCCTTGCCCAGACACGCTGCTCATTCCTGGGTATTTTCGTCGTTTTTAGCCCTTTTAGCGCTTTTAGTGTGACGATAATAGGAGGGTAGTCTAGCGTGGCTAAGTTGGTAATTCAGCGCACTTCGCTCTAGCCTTCTCGCTCGCAGGTAACTCACTCAGGTGGCTTCTCGTGGCTTCTGAAAAAAGTGGGTAGATGAAGCAGATGAGAGAAGTGGCAACCGAGATGACACCAACGGTAAAGAAAGTTAGCTCCAAAAAGGAGTCGATCAAGTCCGGATCGGCTAAAAAGAACCCATCCATTACTAAGCCCGTGGCAAAGAAATTAGTCGCTAAGAGAGCAGTGAATAACGTGGCAACAAAGCCAGCACAAACAGTCAAGAAGGCGGTCGCAGCAAAGTCCGCGAAAAGCGACACGGCAAAGAGGATTGCTCCCGCTAAAAAAGTTTCGCTGACGAAGCCTGAGCCCGCAAAAAAAACCACAAAGAGTGTGAAACCATCTTCCGAAAGTAAGAATGATCGTGACTCTCACATCGCAAAGCCTGATATGGCTAAAAAGTTGCCAGTAAAAAAAGCCCTTGCGAAGCCAGTTCCGGCTAAATTGCAAAGCACGACAACTGGCGATTCTACGACTATTACCGTTACCCCTCGGGAGGTGAGCACTGGTCCCGAGCTTGTGATTGAAGAGCGTAGATTGGTCATGACCCCTCCACCGCGCCCAGTCAAAAGTGGAAAGCGCACCCATTCGCTTAAGCCGATAAAAGGTGCACCCGCCCCACTAGTCGTGAATGAGAGTGAGAATCCTTGGGTAGCTTCTGAACTCAAAGCGATGCGATCCGAATTGACTAAAGAGTTGGTTCGTCTCAAATCTGAGTTGAGTGAGGCTGAAGGTGAGATGGAGGATCTGATTTCGGCAGCCGGAGTTGGTGCAGGTGATGACCAGGCCGATGCTGGAACTAAGACCTTTGAACGTGAACATGAAATGTCATTGGTGTATAACGCTCGCGATATGGTTTTGCAGACGGAGAGAGCCATTGAGCGAATTGACAACAAGACATATGGTCGTTGCGAAGAGTGCGGCAACCCAATCGGCAAGGCGCGATTGCAAGTATTTTCCAGGGCAACTCTTTGCATGTCATGCAAGCAGAAAGAGGAACGACGCTGAGAAAATCAGCATCGAATAAGCGCTCTGTTCAATTACTCATTAGAGTCGCTATTGCCGTTATTATCATTGATAGCGGCACAAAGTCTTGGGCATTAATGACACTCAGTTTAGATCCCAGGCGGATTGTTGGCTCCTTCTTGCAATTCCAATTGACTTCTAATTCCGGAGCAGCTTTTAGTGTGGCGCAAGGTGCAACCATTTTTCTCTCACTTCTCTCATTTTTGGCGATGGCAGGGATATATACATTCTCTCGATCTCTCACTTCGAAAGCGTGGGGATGCGCCTTAGGTTTACTGCTAGGGGGAGTATCGGGGAATGTGATCGATCGGATCTTTAGGCCTCCATATTTATTGCGGGGAGCTGTCATTGACTGGATTAGGTTGCCGCATTGGCCCATTTTTAATCTGGCGGATACCTCTATTGTTATCTCAGCAATAACAATCGCAATCTTGCTTCTTAACGATGTGAAACCGAGGTCCAGTAATGACGTTTCCTGAACGTGAATTAAAGGTGATCTCGATACCTGAAGGTCTGGATCAAGAGCGAGTAGATGTTGCGCTCGCCAGAGCGCTTGGACTCTCTAGGTCAATCATTGTTTCACTGATTGAAGAGCAGGAAATTTCACGCTCGGGAAAACCCGTCACTAAATCGGACAGAGTCTCAACAATGGATGTAGTGGAAGTTTTAATGCCGCGAGCTAAGAGCGCTCCACAATTGACCCCGACTCCAGTTGCGGGACTTGAAGTAGTTTTCAGCGATGAGCACATCATTATTGTTGACAAACCCGCCGGAGTTGCTGCCCATCCGAGTCCGGGATGGATGGGTCCAACGGTAATAGGTGCCGTGATTGCAGCGGGGTATAACGTTTCGACGAGTGGAGCTGCCGAGCGACAAGGGGTAGTACATAGACTGGATGTCGGGACCACCGGCCTTATGGTTCTGGCTCAAGATGAGATCTCTTACTCTTCGCTGAAGGACCAATTTAGAGCACGTTCTGTTAAAAAGGTCTATCACGCCATGGTGCAAGGGCATATGGATCCCTCGCAGGGAACGATTGATGCCCCTATTGATCGACATCCCCGCGAGGATTATCGCTTCGCTGTCGTTGCGGATGGAAAGCCTTCAATCACTCATTACACATCACTTGAATTATTCCCCTCAGTCTCTCTCCTTGAAATTGAATTGGAGACAGGGCGAACTCACCAAATTAGGGTTCACTTCGCCGCCCTGCATCATCCACTTGTGGGAGACCTCACATATGGCGCAGACCACACTATTGCCGACCGTTTGAATATCCATCGCCCCTGGCTGCATGCTCGTATGCTCTCATTTTCCCACCCGATCACTGGGGAACACCTCTCATTCGCCGCAGATTACCCCGAAGATCTGACACGCTCACTCGCCCAGCTTGAGCAAAATAGCCGTCAGATTTAGTCGCAGTAGTAATCTCGCTATCCGTGTCAGAGCAATCTAATTTCGCCCATCTTCATGTTCATACTGAGTATTCGATGCTGGACGGAGCAGCTCGAGTAGATGAATTGGTTAAGGAAGTCGCTAGGCTGGAAATGCCTGCGATAGCCATTACAGATCATGGTAATGTCTTCGGAGCCTTTGAATTTAACAAACAAGCGCGCAAAGTGGGTGTTAAACCTATTATTGGTATTGAAGCTTATGTCGCTCCGGAAAGTCGCTTCGAAAAGAAGCGGGTGAAATGGGCACAAGGGGGCGAGGACGATGTTTCTGGGGGTGGTGCATATACTCATATGACGTTGCTAGCAGAGAATAATGAAGGCTTATCAAATCTCTTTAAACTTTCCTCGCTAGCCTCTCTTGAAGGTTTTTATTACAAGCCACGAATGGATCGCGAGTTACTGTCGAAATATGCAAAGGGTTTAATTGCCACGACAGGTTGTCCGGGTGGAGAGATTCAAACAAGGTTGCGAATGGGTGCCTATCAGGAGGCCATGAAGGCAGCAAGTGACCTTCGTGACATTTTTGGTGTTGATAATTTCTTCCTTGAAATAATGGATCATGGGATTGATATAGAAAATAGAGTAAGGCAAGATTTACTCAAGCTCGGCAAGGAACTTGATTTGCCGCTGCTGGCAACCAATGATCTCCATTACACGCACAATGCAGATTCGATTGCACACGAAGCTCTACTCTGTGTGCAATCGGGATCTACGATCGCAGATCCAAAACGATTTAAATTTGAAAACGATCAATTTTATTTGAAAACAGCTGGACAGATGCGGGAACTGTTTCGAGACCTTCCTGGCGCTTGCGATAACACGTTATTGATTGCCGAGCGATGCAACGTAACTTTGCGTGAAGGAGAAAATCTCCTTCCACGCTTTGAAGTTCCGCCTGGCCATAGTGAAGATTCGTGGCTAACAAAATTGGCCAATGAAGGATTGGCAGACCGAATGCCCTCCGTTGGTTCTATTCCAACCAATTATCAAGAGCGACTTGATTATGAATTAAATGTAATGATCAAAATGAAATTTCCTGGATACTTTCTGGTTGTTGCCGACTTGTGCGCTCATGCTCGCGAAGTCGGAATTCGTGTTGGTCCAGGTCGAGGCTCGGCGGCCGGCTCCTTAGTCTCCTATGCGCTTGGAATTACTGCACTTGACCCAATAAAGCATGGATTGCTCTTCGAACGATTTCTCAATCCTGAGAGAATCTCGATGCCTGATATCGATTTGGATTTTGACGAGCGCCGTCGCTCAGAAATGATTGCTTATGCCACCAACAAATATGGTGAAGATCGTGTCGCTCAGATAATCACCTACAGCAACATCAAATCGAAGCAAGCTCTTAAAGATGCGACGCGGGTGTTGGGTTATCCCTATGCGATTGGTGACAAAATCACGAAAGCATTGCCTCCGACTATTATGGGAAAAGACATCACCCTTTCAGGAATATTTGATCCTAAGAATGATCGCTATGGTGAAGCGGGAGAATTTCGTTCTGTCTACGAAACAGATGCAGATGCAAAGCGAATTGTTGATACCGCTCGTGGGCTCGAGGGACTGAAAAGACAATGGGGGGTGCACGCAGCAGGTGTTATCTTGAGCAAGGAGCCTCTGCTTGAAGTTATCCCAATACACCGCCGAGAATCCGATGGTGCCATCATCACTCAATTTGATATGGGTGCTTGCGAGGCTACTGGACTGTTAAAGATGGATTTCTTAGGGCTTAGAAATCTTTCAGTTCTGGATGATTGCCTATTAAATATCAAACGAAATCAAGGAATAGATTTGGATTTATCCACGCTCACTTTGGATGACCCCAAAACTTATGACTTGTTGAGTAAGGGAGAGACCCTTGGAGTCTTTCAACTCGATGGTGGTCCCATGCGTGCACTACTGCGCCAGATGGCGCCGGATTCATTTGAAGATATATCGGCTGTCATTGCTCTCTATCGACCTGGACCGATGGGTGTAAACGCTCATACGGATTATGCAGATAGAAAAAATCATCGTAAATCGGTTGAACCAATTCACGAGGAGTTGTCGGAGGCGCTAGCGGAAATTCTGGGTGATACATACGGATTAATTGTTTACCAAGAGCAAGTTATGGCTATCGCTCAAAAAGTCGCCGGATTCTCTTTAGGGCGCGCCGACCTCTTGCGTAAAGCAATGGGTAAGAAGAATAAAGAGATCCTGGATAAGGAATATGTAAATTTTGAGACTGGAATGGTGGCGGGGGGATTTAGTACTCAAGCCATAAAGAAATTGTGGGATACCCTGATTCCGTTCTCTGATTACGCATTCAATAGAGCTCACTCGGCGGGGTATGGATTGGTTTCATATTGGACCGCGTATTTGAAGGCAAACTTTCCAACGGAATATATGGCGGCGCTATTAACTAGTGTTCAGGATGATAAAGATAAGAGCGCTCTGTATCTCAATGAATGTCGTCGCATGGGAATAAAAGTTTTGCCACCAGATGTCAATGAGTCTGCATCAGATTACACACCACTAATTAAGGATATTCGCTTCGGGCTCACGGCTATTCGCAATGTTGGAGAGAACGTAGTTGGCTCCATTGTGAGCAATCGCGAGCTTAAAGGTCGTTACGCATCGTTTGGAGATTTCTTGGCGAAGGTAGACCAACAGGTGTGCAATAAGAAGACCATAGAATCTCTGATAAAGGCGGGAGCATTTGACTCTCTGGGATCTTCTCGCCGTGGCTTGATGATGGTCTATTTAGAAGCTATTGACTCGGTGAGTGAAGCAAAGCGGGCCGAAGCGATTGGCCAATTTGATCTTTTTGGTAGTCCCGAGGAATTTCAGGCGTTGGAGTCCAGCGCTGTTTCAGGAGTTGAACTAGATATTCCAAATATTCCAAAGGATGAGTGGGAGAAGAGCCTGCTTTTGAGTTACGAACGGGAGATGCTGGGCCTTTATGTCTCAGATCATCCACTGCTAGGAATCGAGCATGTTTTACGTGCAGCGGTTGATATGCCACTCTCCCAGATTGCAGAAGACTCGGTCGCGCATGAGCAGATCGTGAACATTGGTGGGCTTATAACGCAGGTTCAGCGTAAGGTGTCCAAGCAAGGAAACTCGTGGGCAATTGTGTCTATTGAGGATCTGGAAGGTGCCGTAGATGTGCTTTTCTTCGCCACTACCTATCAAACGCATGCAATGAACTTAATAGAAGATCGAGTCATCGTAGTTCGGGGGAGAATCGATAAACGCGAGGAAGCGCCTCGGATTACAGCCTTGGAGATGACCATTCCTGACGTATCAGGGGCACCGTCTGGGCCATTTGTTATAACCATCGAGGCCAATCGGGTGACTGAGCCATTAGTTGACCGGATGAAGGAAATTTTGCGCTCCCACCCGGGTTCCCGCGAAGTTCATCTCAAGTTGGAGGATGGAAAGCGAGGAATGGTCATGAAAATTGATCACACTCTTAGCGTGACAGCCTCACCAAGCCTCAGCGCTGACCTTAAATCAGTTTTGGGAGCTGAATGTCTCATGGATTAGCTGGTATTGATGATTTAGATATACCTATTTTGAAAGTATAGGTAACGCACAAGCGTGCCACGCTTTAGAATATGGAGATGGATTTCCCATCTACTATCCCCCTGATTGATTTACGGGGTAAAACGCTAACCAGGGCTCAGTACAAGCGAGCGGTGCCACGTGCTCCCATGAATATTGCTCATGCAATTATGGCGATTGAACCAATCCTGGAGCGGGTTAAAAATGGGAGCGAAGAGACCCTGCGAGATCTGGCGCAGGAGTTTGATGGGTTGGCCCCTGAACACATTCGGGTACCACGCCTAGCCATAGATCAAGCCCTCGCCGAACTTGATCCACGGGTTAAAGAGGCGCTTGAAATATCAATCTCCCGTGTACGCACGGTTCACGAAAAGCAGGCGAGAAGCAATGAACGCACACAGGTCGTCCCCGGAGCATATGTAACTCAAAAGTGGATCCCGGTTGATCGAGTCGGGCTTTATGTTCCAGGAGGGTTAGCGGTATACCCAAGTTCGGTCATTATGAACGTAGTTCCAGCTCAAATTGCCCGCGTTCCGAGCATTGCTGTTGCTTCACCTCCGCAGCGTGACTTTAACGGTTTGCCGCATCCAACGATTCTTGCAACCTGCGCCCTGCTGGGGATGTATGAAGTCTTTGCTGTCGGGGGGGCCCAAGCAATAGCTATGTTTGCATATGGGATCGAAGGGCTGTGTGATCCAGTAGATCTCGTTACAGGTCCTGGAAATATTTATGTTGCGGCAGCAAAGAGGGCGTTGCGTGGATTGATTGCTATCGATTCGGAAGCTGGCCCAACGGAAATTGGAATATTAGCTGATGAAACCGCGATTGCTAGCGACGTAGCAGCCGACCTGATTAGTCAAGCAGAACACGATGTGAACGCTGCCGCGGTGCTCGTCACAACATCGACGAAATTGGCCGATGAAGTTAGCGCTGAATTGCGGAGGCGAGCCACCATCACCCGACATTCAGATCGTATTTTTACTGCGCTCTCGGGAGTCCAATCGGCTATAGTTTTAGTCGATTCTGTGAAACAAGGTATTGAAGTTATCAATGGATATGCAGCAGAACATCTAGAGTTACATGTAAAAGATCTAGCCGCAGTCTCTGCAGAAATTCGCAATGCCGGAGCGGTATTTCTGGGACGGTTTTCTCCAGTTTCCCTAGGGGATTACTCTGCTGGATCAAATCACGTCTTGCCGACTGGTGGATGTGCGTGTCATTCCAGTGGTCTATCTGTGCAAACCTTTTTGAAAGGGGTCAATTTCATTGAGTATGACCAAGCATCATTCATGGATATTGCTTCTACTGTCATCACACTCGCGAATGCAGAAGATTTACCTGCCCACGGCGAAGCAATGAGCGCTCGCTTTGAGGGGGTTTAGTGATGGTGCAATCCCAGTGGCCGTATTGGCTACCGCTTCGTAACGACCTTCGTAACATTTCTCCGTACGGAGCGCCTCAAATAAATGGAGTGACATCTCTTAACACAAATGAGAATCCATTTCCGCTTCCCCCAGAAGTGGTGAGGGTTATGATCGATCGTTTAGGTGGGATAGTTGCGGATTTAAATCGCTACCCAGATCGAGATGCCATCTCCCTTCGCAGCAAGTTGGCGCACTATATTTCGCAAACTTCGGGAGTTGAACTCACCCACGAAAATATCTGGGCAGCAAACGGATCTAATGAGGTTTTACAGACACTATTTCTATGTAGTGGCGGTTCTGATCATTTGGCTTTGGGATTTACACCCTCTTATTCCGTCCACCCGCTCATTGCTCAAATCACTAAAACTCCATGGTTTCCTGGGAGTCGTGACGAAGATTTTAAAATTGAAATTGAAAAGGCCAAGAAACTTATTCGTGAAAAATCTCCACAATTAGTTTTTGTCACAACTCCAAATAATCCATCTGGAACTGCTACATCATTGGGAGAATTAAAAGAGTTGGCTGAAGCCACGGGTTCCGTAGGTGGCCTACTGGTAGTAGATGAAGCGTATGCGGAGTTTTCTGCTGAACCCTCAGCGGTAACGCTACTTGCAGATTTTCCACACGTTGTTGTGGTTCGCACAATGAGTAAAGCATTTGCTTTCGCTGGAGCTAGAACAGGGTATCTCATCGCCAAACCTGCAGTCGTAAACGCAGCGCTCATCACGCGCCTTCCTTATCATTTGAGCGCTCTCACGCAGGCAGCAGCTGAAACTGCTCTTGAATTCGCTTCCGCAATGCAATCTGAAATTGAATTACTCATTTCGGAGCGTGAGCGAGTTGCAACTGCCATCTCAGAAGTGGGCTATCGAGCAGTTCCAAGTGCTGCTAATTTCCTTCTCTTTACTGGCTTCAACGGTGACTCACAAGGTATCTGGCAAGAGTTTTTGAATCGGGGTATTTTAATTCGAGATGTTGGTTTACGTGGATTTCTGCGGGTAACTATTGGCGCGCCTTCAGAAAATGAACAATTTATTGCTGCCCTGCGTGAAATTGCAGGGACTACAACTCTTTCAGATTAATTCAAACCCAAACGAAGGAAGTCAACATGCTCAACTCGCGTACCGCGACAGTAACTCGAACCACTAAGGAGTCCGATGTCTTTGTTCAATTGAACTTAGATGGCTCGGGACTTATTGATATTAGTACGGGAGTGCCGTTTTTCGAACATATGCTTTCACAACTTGGTAAACATGCTGGATTCGACCTGACCGTGAAGGCAACGGGAGATGTGGATGTCGATTCACACCACACTGTGGAGGATACCTCCTTGGCATTTGGCCAGGCGCTGCGAGAAGCTCTGGGAGATAAATCAGGGATCCGCCGATTTGGAGATGCCATGGTTCCACTTGATGAGGTTTTAGTTCAAGCCGCAGTTGATCTATCGGGACGTCCTTATTTAGTACATCGCCAACCCGAAATAGTGGAGTTAATAGGCACTTTTGACACCACCCTAGGTCGACATATCTGGGAGTCGATCGTGGCCGAAGCCCGAATTGCATTACACATCCGAGTCCTGGAAGGAAGAAATGCCCACCATGTATTTGAAGCGCAATTTAAAGCAGTCGCTCGCGCTTTTCGAAATGCAGTTGCCCTCGACGGTCGAATGGTTGGGATTCCATCCACAAAGGGCACTCTTTGATAGCGATCCTCGACTACGGATCAGGAAATTTGCGATCCGCTCAAAGAGCATTCTCGCTCGGTGAACATGAGTGCATAGTTACCTCTGATCCAAAAATCTGTCAGGAGGCACATGGGCTTGTTGTGCCTGGAGTGGGGGCATACACCGCTTGTATGCAGCAATTACGCGTTGCCCATGGAGATGAAATCATCCGGGAGCGAATTTCCGCTCAGAAACCAATGATCGGAATCTGCGTCGGAATGCAAATACTCTTTGACTCGGGATCCGAAAAAGCCGGGTCACCAGGTTTGGGAGTTTTCGATGGAGAAGTCTCACAACTCGATGCCCCAATCCTTCCCCATATAGGGTGGAATAATGTGCAAGCTTCTGAAAATTCCCAACTTTTTGCAGGGTTGCATAATGAGATGTTTTACTTTGTACATTCATTTGCAGCCAAGAGCCCAGTGCAAGAGGCTTTCAATAGCTGGTGCACTTATCAAAAAGTATTTCTTGCTGCCGTTGAACGCGGTCCGGTTAGCGCGGTGCAGTTTCATCCAGAGAAGAGTGGTGCGGTAGGTGCCACGCTTATCGCCAATTGGACAAAGTCGTTATGAACGCAAAACTTGAACTACTCCCTGCCATTGATGTGAAGGATGGGCTGGCGGTGCGTTTAGTGCAAGGTCAACTATCCGAAACGAGTAAATATGGTGCTCCACTAGAGGTAGCAGCAGAATTCGTCGATGCTGGGGCAGAGTGGATTCACCTGGTAGACCTAGATGCGGCATTTGGTACTGGTAGTAATTATGAAATTTTGGAGGCAGTAATCAAGAGTGTCAACGTGAAAGTGGAGTTATCCGGGGGAATCCGTGATGATGATTCTTTGCGAAGGGCACTTGCTACGGGTTGCGCTCGGGTGAATTTGGGTACCGCCGCATTGGAAAATCCGGTATGGACCGCACGGGTGATCTCTGAATTTGGTTCAAAGATAGCCGTTGGTTTAGATGTGCGAGGGCACACATTGGCGGCTCGCGGTTGGACCCAGGAGGGAGGAAATCTTTTTAAAATTTTAGAGCGTTTAGATCGCGACGGTTGTGCGCGTTATATCGTCACAGACGTTGCAAAAGATGGAACGCTCAAAGGTCCGAACTTGGAACTACTGCGCGAAGTATGCGCCGTTACTTCAAAGCCAGTGGTAGCGAGTGGGGGCGTTTCAAATTTACAAGACTTGATAGATATACGAGCTCTTACGGACATCGGAGTAGAGGGGGCAATAGTCGGTAAAGCTCTCTACGCCGGAGCGTTCACTCTAGAAGAGGCGTTAGAGGTCTCTAGATCGTGACGCTAGCAAAGCGCGTTATTCCATGTTTGGACGTTTCAGGCGGTCGAGTGGTCAAAGGCGTGAATTTTCAAAACCTGATCGATGCTGGTGATCCAGTTGAGTTGGCAAAGTTATATGACCACGCCGGAGCCGATGAACTCACATTTTTGGATATATCTGCATCAGTGGAAGATCGCTCAACGACTTTAGAGATGGTTTCTCGCACCGCGGAACAAGTCTTCATCCCGCTCACCGTCGGAGGCGGGATCCGAGAGAGTGTTGATGTTGATCGGCTCCTCAGAGCAGGTGCAGACAAAGTGGGCGTGAATACTGCCGCGATTTTGCGGCCGCAGTTGGTGAATGAAATAGCCGATAGATTTGGAAATCAAGTACTGGTTCTCTCTGTAGATGCCAGGCGTGGATTAACTCCATCTGGTTTTGAAGTTACAACACATGGAGGGCGAATCGGTACTGGGATCGATGCATTTCTTTGGATCGAAGAGGCGGTTTCGCGAGGAGTAGGGGAGATTCTCCTTAACTCTATGGATGCGGATGGAACGCGTGCTGGTTATGACATAGAGATGATTCGGAGAGTGAGAGAAATAACTAGCGTCCCACTAATTGCAAGTGGAGGTGCTGGATCACTACCAGATTTTTCTGAAGCCTTAAGCGCTGGAGCAGACGCCTTGCTTGCAGCGAGCGTCTTTCACTTCCAAACTTTTACGATTAATCAGGTGAAGGAATACCTTGCTAAAAAAGGTTATACGGTGCGCCTCTAGTGGTTGGTAAGGCAGAATGGGGAGATGGAAATACCCTTCGAAATCGCCTCACGCTTCACCGAGGGGACGTTGCTTGCTGCAATTGCTCAAGATGTAACAAATGGAGAAGTTCTCATGTTGGCATGGATGAACGCGCAGGCACTTCAGCAAACGCTCAGCACGCGGCGAGTTACCTACTGGAGCCGAAGTAGAAATTCACTCTGGGTTAAAGGTGAAAGTTCGGGCAACACTCAAGAATTAATGAGCATTCGTTATGATTGCGACTCGGACGCGCTTCTCATGCAGGTCCATCAACTAGGTGGGGCTTGTCATACGGGTGAGCGCTCCTGTTTCTTCTCGGAAATCGCGTTAGATGACTAGAGAGTTAAGACGATGAGTAGTGCAGATATGACCCTCGAGGAATTTCAGGCGTATGCTCGAGAATTTAATGTCATCCCAGTTTCCAAAAGATACTTGGCTGATAGCCAAACGCCTCTTTCGCTTTATAAAAAATTGGCGCATGATCGCCCTGGTACTTTTTTGTTGGAATCAGCAGAGCATGGTGGAACGTGGTCGCGCTACTCATTCATTGGAATTCGTAGCGAATCCTGCCTCACAGAGAAGGATGGTCTTGCGACGTGGATTGGCAGCATTCCAAGCGGTGCGCCAACAGGTATTGATCCATTAGAAGCACTTAAAATTGTGGCTACACATTTACGTTCTCCACACATTCCAAACCTTCCACCATTGACAGGTGGTTTAGTCGGTTATGCCAGTTACGAAATAGTCCGAAGGCTAGAAAGACTGCCAAATATCTCAGTTGAAGATAATCGAGTACCAGAGATTGCCTTTATGTTGACCTCTGATTTAGCTGTTTTTGACCACTTCGATGGAACTCTTACCCTCATCGCCAATGCCATAAATTGGGATGGTAGTTCTGACCGAGTTGATGGAGCTTACTATGATGCGATTTCCCGCCTGGATGCTTTGGAGGTGCAACTCAGTTCACCACAGGATGGTGGAATAAATCAGCCGTTGGATTTTAAGAGCGCGCACTATCAACGAGATATGAGCTCGCTGGAATATCAAAAAAAAGTGCGGGCTCTTCAGGAAGAAATAAAAGCAGGTGAGGCTTTTCAGATTGTGCTTTCGCAACGATTTGTTATGGATGTAACTGCCGATCCCTTTGACGTCTATCGTGCCCTTCGAGCTTCTAACCCTAGCCCTTACATGTATTTATTTAAATTTGAAGATGGACTCTCTATTGTGGGTTCAAGCCCTGAAGCTTTGGTGAAAATTCATGGTGAAGATGTAATGGTCCACCCGATAGCTGGAACTCGGCCACGTTCATCAGATCCGGACATTGATCAACGTCATAGCGATGATTTATTATCCGATCCAAAAGAACGAGCCGAACATCTTATGCTTGTTGATTTGGGAAGAAATGATCTCGGTCGCGTCTGCGAACCGGGAAGCGTTGAAGTTGTTGAGTTCATGCAGGTGGAACGTTTCTCCCATGTGATGCATATTGTCTCGACGGTTATTGGAAAATTGGCTAGAGGATCAAATCCCGTCGATGCACTACTTGCAGTTTTCCCGGCGGGCACACTTTCTGGGGCTCCTAAACCACGCGCCATGGAGATCATCGAAAATAATGAACCTACACGCAGAGGGATTTATGCTGGAACGATCGGTTATCTGGACTTCAGAGGCAATATCGACACCTGCATTGCGATAAGAACAGCGGTGATAAGAGGAGGTAAGGCATATGTTCAAGCCGGGGCTGGGATCGTCGCAGATTCTGTTCCTCTCACTGAAGATCAGGAATGCGAAAATAAGGCAGCCGCAGTATTGGGTGCGATCGCATCGGCAAATGAAATGCGCCAGATTTAAATGCTCATTTTAAAATTACTTATAATTGTGGCATTTTTGCTGCTCTTTTTACTTCTTGCATTTCGACTTGTGCGGCGAGGAATATCTAAGCGTTACGAGCCTAGAGTTGAAAACCCTTGGAACTTATTAAGTAATGGTGAGGATCCCACATTGTGAGCACCGTCTTGGATGAAATCATTGCGGGAGTATTAGAAGATATCAAAGAGAGAAAGGTCTCGACGGAACAAATGCAAGAAAATATTGCAAAAGCTCCAGTTGTCATCAATCCTTACCAATCTTTGGCAATGCCGGGAATGCAAATAATTGCTGAAGTAAAAAGAGCGTCTCCTAGCAAAGGCGCTTTGGCCACAATAGGTAATCCTGCTGAACTTGCTCAAAGATATGAAGCAGCAGGTGCCGCAGTTATCAGTGTTTTAACCGAGAGCAGACGCTTTGGGGGAAGTAACGCAGATCTTCTCGCTGTTCGAAGTGCGGTAAAAATTCCAATACTCCGCAAGGACTTTATCGTCACCGAGTTTCAAGTTTTAGAAACTAGAGCCTTGGGCTCTGATCTCATGTTGTTAATTGTTGCCGCTCTTAGCGATAGCCAACTTCGAGATTATCAAGCTCTTGCTCATCAACTTGGCATGAGCGTGCTTGTTGAAGTGCACGATGAGAAGGAGTTAGAGCGGGCACTCGATATTAATGCTCTCATCATTGGGGTAAACGCCAGAAATTTAAAAAATCTTGAGATTGATCAAAGCGCCTTCTCTGAGCTTTTGCCCCTCATTCCTGCAGACCGATTAGCAGTTGCAGAATCAGGAATCTCCACGCGTGAGGAGGTAATTTCCGCCGAATTGTGCGGAGCGAAGGCAATCTTGGTGGGGGAGACCTTGGTTCGAGCTATCGATCCTTCCCAAGCAATCGCTACTCTGCTTGGGAAGTAGCCTGCTGGTACCGTTTGGGTATGACTGCAATTGTGAATTCGGAAATTATCGGGCATTTTGGGCCCTATGGCGGTCGTTTTGTTCCAGAAGCGTTGATTGGAGCTCTCGATGAATTGGCTCTTGCCCATGAAAATGCACTAAAAGATCCGGTCTTTCAATCAGAACTAGCGGAACTCCATCGAACCTACACAGGTCGTCCTAGCATCATCACGCAAGCGCAGAAATTTGCAGTACACGCAGGCGGGGCTCGCGTATTGCTCAAACGTGAAGATTTAAACCATACAGGTAGTCACAAAATTAACAATGTTCTGGGGCAGGCACTTTTAACTAAACGCATGGGAAAGAAGCGGATTATTGCTGAAACCGGGGCTGGTCAACACGGTGTTGCATCTGCTACCGCGGCGGCACTGATGGGGCTTGAGTGTGTGGTGTACATGGGCGAAGAAGATACCAAGCGCCAGTCGCTCAATGTCGCGCGTATGAAATTATTGGGAGCACAAGTAGTACCTGTAACTCAAGGTAGTAAAACCTTAAAAGATGCCATCAATGAAGCTATGCGTGATTGGGTGACCAACGTTGAGAACACACATTATCTTTTGGGTACCGTTGCTGGCCCTCACCCCTTCCCGACTATGGTGCGAGATTTTCATCGCATCATAGGTGTCGAAGCCCGAGCTCAATGTTTGGAATTGTTAGGTCGCCTCCCTGACGCGATTTTGGCTTGTGTGGGTGGTGGCTCTAATGCCATAGGCATCTTTCATCCATTTTTGGATGATCGGAGTGTAAGACTTGTCGGTTTAGAGGCTGGCGGATCAGGAATTAATTCAGGCTTGCATGCTGCCACGATTAGCGGAGGGTCACCTGGCGTTCTACATGGAACTCGCTCGTATGTACTGCAAGATGAAAATGGTCAAACCGTGGAGTCGCACTCGATATCTGCAGGTTTAGATTATCCAGGGGTGGGGCCGGAACACGCCTACCTCCACGACATTGGTAGAGCGGAGTATCGGGCGATTACCGATGATCAAGCGATGGAGGCATTCTCATTAATGTGTAAGACGGAGGGAATCATTCCTGCCATCGAGACCGCCCATGCATTAGCCGGAGCGATGCAGATTGGTAAAGAGCTTGGCCCAGAGGCGATTTTATTGGTGAATCTCTCCGGTCGGGGAGACAAAGATGTACAGACCGCAGCTGCGTACTTTGGCATCCCACTTGAATAACCACATCTCGCAATCACCGTTATCAGAATTGTTTCGTCGCACCAGATCTGAGAATCGTGCAGCACTGATTGGGTACCTTCCTGCGGGGTTTCCGAGTCAGCAAGGATGTATCCAAGCCCTCACTGCGATGGTAGAAGGTGGCGTGGACGCGATAGAAATTGGCTATCCATATAGCGATCCCGTAATGGATGGACCTGTAATTCAAGCCGCAGCGGATACCTCACTGCGAAATGGCACGGGGGCAAAGGAGGTCTTTGCAGCTGTGTCTGCAATTGCCAAGATTGCCCCTACGGTTGTGATGACCTATTGGAACCCAATTGAGAGATATGGAATCAATGGCTTTATTCAAGAATTGAAACGAAACGGTGGATCAGGAGTTATCACACCGGATCTCACAGTTGAGGAATCTGGCGAATGGCTAGAAGCTTCGGATTTGGAAGGCACACATCGAATTTATGTGGTGGCTCCGAGCACCTCGGATGAGCGTCTTCGCATGGTTTCGGAGGCAAGCTCTGGCTTCATCTATGCCGCTTCCTTGATGGGTGTTACGGGAACTCGAAGTAGCGTTTCCAGCAGCGCACGCACACTAGTCTCGCGCTTGAGGAGCGTAACCAACCTACCCGTAGCCGTTGGACTTGGAGTATCGACTCCCGAACAAGCCCATGAAGTTGCTCAATATGCCGATGGCGTCATTGTTGGCTCGGCTTTTATTCGGTTACTTCAAGAGTCAATTTTGCATGCAGATCCTGAGGATGGGGTGAGAAAAGTTAGGAAGCTAGCAGAAGAACTTTCTGGGAGACTAAAACGTGATTAATCGTTCATATTTTTACAAAATCAAATTTCGCAATAACTCGGCAATTAGTTGGCCATAAGGCATAATTGGGAGTCCCGAAGTAGTAACCAGTCATTCTAAAAAAATAATGAGGAGCAGCAGAGATGGCGGAGAAGAAGCCAAGTAAAAACAGTGCGGCGAAAAAACAGGGAGATAAGTTCACCAGGTATTTAGTCTTTGGAATGATCGCCTTTGTTGTTATCGCTGGAGCTGGCGCTGCTATTGCTAAGAACAGCGCCAAGTCGCATGTGGCGCTACCTTCCCAGGTGACTAAAGCAAATGGGTATGGCATCACTTTTAATCCGACCGCAAAAGTTCGAGTAGATATGTATGAGGATTTCCGCTGTCCAAACTGCCGGAACTTTGAAGGTGTCAATAGCGGTTACATAAACCAATTAGTTACTGCTGGAAAAATTATGGCCGTCTACCACCCAATGCATTTCATAGCTAGCGACTCCCAGTTAACAGCAGCGGCAGCAGCTTGTGCATCTGATTCGGGTAAATTCTTAGATTTTCACACTGCTCTCTACGCGAATCAACCAACAACAGCTCAGGCAGCGGAGAATGCTCCGTACTGGACAAATCCGACCCTTATAGCGCTGGGTGTGGGAGTGGGAATAAACTCCCCCGCCTTTTCAACGTGTGTAAATAGCGGCAAATACTTGAATTGGACTAATAATGTCAATGACGATGCTGCTGCAAAAAATATAAATTCAACTCCTACCGTGATCGTGAATGGGAAGACTTTGCCTCTCGCAACCGATTATGACAACAAGGCATTTACTAAGGTACTCACCTCTCTCGGGGTTAAGTAATTCGAGCGTCCCTTGATCGGTTCATCCCGACTCCATCGAGCCAATCGGTTGAGTTGGGAGCTCTGACTCTTCACTATTACGCTCTCTGCATTCTCTTTGGGATACTTATAGCCTTATTAGTTGGGCAAGTGCGGTGGAGAAAATCTGGAGGAGTGACTTCAGAGTTGTATGACCTAGCAATCTATGTGATTCCAATTGGAATCATTGGAGGTCGTCTCTATCACGTTGTCACCACCCCAGAGTTATATTTTGGTAACAACGGAAAAATTCTGAATGCATTCAAAATTTGGCAAGGTGGAATGGGTATTTGGGGTGCGGTAGCGTTCGGAGTTGTTACCGCTTTTGTATATTTTCGCAAAATCAGCCGCAGTCTCACTATGGCGCTGGCTTTAGATGCACTGGCTCCCGGTATTTTGCTGGCCCAATCGATTGGTCGTTGGGGAAATTGGTTCAATCATGAACTCTTTGGAGCCCCCACCAACCTCCCATGGGGTCTACAGATCCCTATCGCTTATCGCCCCATGGGGTTTGAAAAGTTTGCGACATTTCACCCTACTTTTTTGTATGAATCACTATGGTGCCTGGGATGTGCGCTGATAATAATTTTTATTCCCCGAGTTCGTAAACTGCGGTCTGGAAATACTTTCCTACTCTATATCGTTTTATATTGCATGGGGAGAGTGTGGATTGAGGCTCTGCGCATCGATGACGCTCATCACATTTTTGGGCTCCGCCTCAATGTTTGGGTAGCGGCGTTCTGCGGGCTATCTGCATTTGCTGCATTGATGTATCGCCAAAGAGCGGGGCAGAGAGAAGTCCAAAGACAAGGCGAAATTTGATTTCTTTATGTAAGATTTGGCTATGACCTTAGAGGATGTATCACTACGCAATCTTCACCACCGCGGTAGCAAATCGGGTTGGTTACGCGCTGCTGTTCTTGGCGCAAATGATGGACTTGTCTCGAATGCGTCTCTACTGATTGGGGTTGCAGCGGCTGGTCGCATATCTTTTTTGCCCGTAGCAGGTCTAGCTGGAATTGCCGCAGGTTCTATGTCGATGGCAGTTGGAGAGTACATATCGGTTCAGTCTCAGGCGGATATTGAGGCTTCGGATAAGCAGATGGAGATAGAACACCTTGCGTTGGATCCAGATGGGGAATTAGAGGAGCTTACTCAGATATACATTGAGCGTGGAATTCCGCGCGACTTAGCAGTGCAAGTCGCGGCTGCACTCACAAAGAAAGATGCGCTCGCTGCTCACCTACGTGATGAGTTGGGGCACTTTGACGCAAATAAAGCAGAACCTGCCAAGGCGGCATTTGCATCGGCAATCAGTTTTGCCGTTGGTGCAACTATTCCCCTTATCGGAGCTTTGATTGGAAGCACGACTACTAAGGTTAGTCTGATCGTAGTTTTCGCATTTATTGGACTATTTGGAACAGGGGTCATCTCTGCGCGTTTGGCTGGTTCTCCACTAGTCAAGACCGTGCTTCGGGTCCTCATCGGGGGAGGGCTAGGAATGGCTATCACAGCGGGAATTGGAGCACTCGTTCATATTTAGATCTTCGTGAGGGTTTTCTCAGGTTAGACCCAAAAATAAAGGCACCACGTCATCGCTGCTGTTGATACTCTTTCCCATGGATCGGCTTTGCCGAGCTACATATATTGGGCCACTGACGTCCCGATCGTTCTATAACTCATTAGGAGCGTTCGTGACTCTCTTCTCTGCTTTGCCGCCTCGTCAGGGGTTGTACAACCCTGCCGATGAACATGACGCGTGCGGAGTAGCCATGATTGCGACTCTTAAAAGAGAACCAACCCACGAGATAGTCTCACAAGCGCTCTCGGCTCTTCGCAATTTGGAACACAGAGGGGCTTCCGGAGCGGAACCCGACAGTGGTGATGGTGCCGGCATTTTGCTGTGCATTCCGGATGAGTTCTATCGCTCAACGGTTGATTTTGTCCTTCCGGTGGCAGGCTCATACGCAACTGGAATTGCCTTTATCGATAAAGACTTTGATGATATGCCGGGACTGGTAAAAATTGCAGAAGAGGAGAATGTACGGATACTTGGTTGGCGAGAACTCCCGACCAATGACTCTTCACTCGGGACTACCGCTCTCTCGGTTATGCCTCGGTTCGTGCAGATTTTCATATCAGGCACCAATGGGGAAAGTGACATTTCTCTAGATCGCCTCGCCTTTTGTTTTCGTAAACGGGTCGAGCGATCGCTGCCTATCTACTTTCCTTCCCTTTCGGCACGGACCATCGTCTACAAAGGGATGCTTACAACGGGCCAACTGGAAGAGTTCTTCCCGGATTTATCAGATGAATTATTAAAGTCTCCACTAGCACTAGTACATTCCCGTTTTTCAACGAATACATTTCCATCCTGGCCATTAGCCCATCCTTATCGGTACATTGCACACAACGGAGAGATCAATACCGTGCGAGGAAATCGAAATTGGATGCGGGCCCGCGAAGCGCTTCTGTCGAGCCCATTTATTCCAGGTGAGATTTCTCGCCTTTTTCCGATTGTTGATAATTCGGGTAGTGATTCTGCTTCATTTGACGAAGTTCTCGAACTCCTTTATCTGACTGGTCGATCGCTGCCGCACTCAATTTTGATGATGATTCCCGAAGCCTGGGAGAACAGCACGACCATGTCCGAGCAGCGTCGAGATTTCTATGCTTTCCACGCCTCCCTCATGGAGCCTTGGGATGGTCCCGCCTGCGTGACCTTCACGGATGGATCACACGTTGGTGCCGTTTTAGATCGTAATGGATTACGTCCTTCTCGCTTCTGGGTTACCGATGATGGTCTAGTAATCCTTGCATCTGAGGTTGGGGTGCTAGATATCGAACCTTCAAAAATTGTTCGTAAGGGTCGCTTGCAACCTGGTCGGATGTTCTTGGTTGACATTGCCGAAGGTCGAATAATAGAAGATGACGAAATTAAGGATTCTTTGGCTGCCTCGGCGCCTTATGGAGAGTGGTTGGCAGCTGGCGTTGTCCGTTTGGCAGATCTGCCCTCGCGGGAGCACATAATTTACCCACATTCTTCGGTAATCCGCAGACAACGGGCTTTCGGTTACACCGAAGAGGAACTGCGGATCATCATTGCTCCGATGGCAAAAAATGGTGCTGAGCCATTGGGATCCATGGGAACAGATTCTCCGATCGCCGCACTTTCAGATAAACCTCGCTTACTTTTCGATTATTTCGCTCAACTATTCGCGCAAGTTACTAACCCCCCACTTGATGCAATTCGCGAAGAGATGGTAACGAGCTTGGGGCAAACTATCGGCGCCGAATCTAATTTGCTTGCTCCATCACCCGACTCCTGTCGGCAGATATCTTTGGATTTTCCAGTGATTGACAATGATGAGCTTGCAAAGATTATCCATGTAAATGCTGATGGTGAGCACCCATACTTTGATACACACGTAGTCAGAGGACTCTTTCCAGCACTCAGTGGGTCCGACGCACTACGCGATCGGATTGAAGAGATTAGAACTGAAGTATCCGAAGCTATTAGGAACGGCGCGCGAATTGTCGTACTTTCTGATCGTGATGGTGATGGTGAAGAGGCACCAATTCCTTCGCTCTTATTAACCGCCGCTGTCCATCATCATTTGATTCGTGAGAAGACTCGTACTCAAGTGAGTTTAGTTATTGAGAGCGGTGAAGTTCGTGAAGTTCACCATGTAGCTTTACTTATTGGATTTGGTGCTTCTGCCGTCAACCCGTACCTGGCAATGGAGAGCGCCGAGGATTTAGTGCGCCAGGGAGTAATAACCGGTCTCACGCCTGAAAAAGCGGTTGCCAACCTTATTAAATCCTTGGGTAAAGGCGTTTTGAAGGTAATGTCCAAAATGGGAATATCAACTATCGCGTCTTATCACGGCGCTCAAGTCTTTGAAGCCATTGGATTATCCAATGACGTTGTAGATGAGTATTTTACGGGCTTAACATCCAGGCTTGGTGGAGTCTCTCTTGAAACATTGGCAACCGAAACCATTAAACGCCACCATGTTGCCTATCCTCCAATGGGTGAGATTCCTGGTACTAAGAAACTTCCAATCGGTGGTGAATATCAATGGCGCCGTGAAGGCGAACCTCACCTCTTTAACCCTGAGACCGTTTTTAAATTACAACACGCGACTCGAACTAAGCGTTATGACATTTTCAAGGAGTACACACGATTGGTCGATGATCAATCCAAGATTCTGATGACTCTGCGCGGATTATTTACTTTCAAGACAGGTCTTAGGCCTGCGATCGAGATCGATCAGGTAGAACCGGCTTCAGAAATTATTAAACGATTCGCAACTGGAGCGATGTCGTATGGCTCCATCTCCCAAGAAGCACATGAAACACTCGCAATCGCGATGAACCGAATTGGTGGTAAATCCAATACGGGAGAAGGTGGAGAAGATCCCCGCCGAAATATTGTTGATGCAAATGGTGATTCCCGTCGCTCTGCAATTAAACAAGTAGCATCGGGTAGATTTGGCGTGACGAGTGAGTATCTTGTTAACTCTGACGACATACAAATCAAGATGGCGCAAGGTGCAAAACCAGGTGAAGGTGGCCAACTTCCAGGAAATAAGGTTTATCCCTGGATCGCACAAGTTAGATATTCAACACCAGGGGTCGGGCTCATTTCACCCCCACCTCATCACGACATTTACTCTATTGAAGATCTCGCGCAACTGATTCATGATCTTAAAAATGCAAATAGAAATGCCAGAGTCCATGTCAAACTCGTCGCGGAGGTTGGTGTCGGCACGGTTGCGGCTGGAGTCTCAAAAGCACACGCCGATGTCGTTCTCATCTCAGGTCATGATGGTGGTACTGGTGCATCACCGCTGACGTCTCTGAAGCATGCAGGTGCTCCATGGGAACTTGGGTTAGCAGAAACTCAACAAACTCTCATGCTCAACGGACTAAGGGATCGCATTGTTGTACAAGTAGATGGGCAGATGAAGACCGGTCGCGATGTCGTTGTTGCGGCGCTGCTAGGAGCTGAAGAGTTCGGCTTTGCCACAGCTCCATTGGTTGTATCTGGATGCGTCATGATGAGGGTGTGCCACCTTGATACATGTCCCGTCGGGGTTGCCACTCAAAATCCAGAGTTGCGCAAGAACTTCTCCGGAAAACCAGAATTTGTTGAAACTTTTTTTGAGTATATTGCAGAAGAAGTTCGTGAATGGTTGGCGCAATTGGGATTTCGGACTCTTGATGAGGCGATTGGCCAGGTTGAATTGCTCGAGACAAAGCAAGCTATTGCACATTGGAAGGCGAGCGGACTAGACCTGACCCCCCTCTTAAAGGCTCCGCTCTTTGCTGGGTCTCGAAAAAATACAGAAGTACAAGATCACGGTCTTAGTGCTGCGCTTGATAATCAGCTCATAGATCTCAGTCGCGATGCCGTGGCCTCTGGAGAGAGCATTCACCTCGAAATTCCAGTTCGAAATGTACATCGGACCGTGGGCACAATGCTTGGTGCAGAAATTACTCGTAAATATGGTGGAGCAGGATTACCTGAGGACACGATAGATATTTCACTTCATGGATCCGCCGGACAATCTCTTGGTGCTTTTATCCCTAAAGGGTTGACTCTGCGCTTATATGGTGACACCAATGACTATGTTGGCAAAGGTTTATCCGGAGGACGAGTAATTGTTCGCCCTGACGAGAGAGCAGTCCTGGAGTCCCACAAGAATGTTATCGCCGGAAATGTAATTGGCTACGGTGCAACGAGTGGAGAGATTTTTATACGTGGAATAGTTGGCGAACGTTTCTGCGTCAGAAACTCTGGTGCGGTCGCGATCGTTGAAGGTGTAGGTGATCACGGCTGCGAATATATGACGGGGGGAGTTGTGGTTGTCCTCGGAGCAACTGGACGAAACTTTGGAGCAGGAATGTCTGGTGGAGTTGCATTTTTACTTGACCTAGACCCTCGGTTGGTGAATCTCGATATGGTAGATGTTCTGACTCCCACGCCAACACGGATGCAACAAGTGCATGCTCTGATATCTAAGTTCGTTGCAGAGACCGGATCGCTAGTTGGTTCGGAGTTGCTTAGCGATTGGAACCGCGCAAGTGCTCGCATCTCGCTCGTAATGCCGAGGGACTATGCCAAGGTCTTGGCTGCAATGGAGAGAGCAGAGCGAGATGGACTTGATGTTGATGAGGTAGTAATGGAGGCAACCCGTGGCTGATCCCAAAGGCTTTTTAACGACGCAGCGTCAGACACCTCAACGCCGTCCGATCGATGTTCGCATTAAAGATTGGAAAGAGGTGTACGAAGAGCAACCCTTTGCTGATTTGCAAAAACAGGCAGGCCGATGCATGGATTGTGGAATTCCATTCTGTCATCAAGGGTGTCCGCTCGGTAACTTAATACCGGAATGGAATGACTTGATTTGGCGTGGCGAGCGACGCGAGGCAATTGATAGATTGCATGCGACTAATAATTTTCCAGAATTTACTGGGAGATTATGTCCTGCTCCTTGTGAGACAGCATGTGTTGTCGCAATTAACTCCCAAGCGGTCACCATCAAACAAGTGGAACTACGTACCATTGAAGAGTCTTTCAGTAGTGGAATGGTCACGCCCCTACCCCCAGATCGCCTGACGGGTAAAACTGTTGCTGTCATCGGCTCTGGCCCAGCAGGGCTCGCAGCGGCGCAACAACTCACTCGTGCTGGGCATACCGTGGCTGTGTATGAGAGGGCAGAGAAGATAGGTGGACTCCTGCGTTACGGGATTCCCGAATTCAAGATGGAGAAATCCATTGTTGATCGCCGCATCCTCCAGATGGAGGGTGAAGGAACTAGATTCCGTCCTGGAGTGAATGTCGGAGTCGATATAACAGGTGATGAACTGCGGAGTAGGTACGACGCTTTGGTTTTAGCGGTTGGAGCCACTCAATGGAGAGATATTTCAGTTCCAGGCCGTGAGAGCAAAGGGATCTACCAGGCGATGGAATATTTGCCGTGGGGAAATCTGCAGGGATTACATCAATTGGAGTCGCAACCTTTAATTAATGCAGCAGGAAAACATGTTGTGATTCTTGGAGGAGGAGATACCGGGGCAGATTGTCTTGGCACTGCAATTCGACAAGGCGCTGCGAGCATCACCCAACTAGAAATCATGCCACGACCAACGCAAGAGCGTCCAGCAAGTCAGCCATGGCCGACCTACCCCATGATCTATCGAGTGAGCAGCGCACATGAAGAGGCGGGCGAGAGACTCTATGCCCTCTCAACGGAGGAGTTCATCGGTGATGGAAAGGGAAATGTGAAAGCTCTTAAACTCATTGAAACTGAATTAATCAACGGGAAATTTGAAAAGATTGTCGGCTCCGAGAAGGAGATACCTGCAGATTTAGTATTTCTTGCGATGGGATTTACGGGACCCGAAAAATCAGAGATGATCACGCAACTTGACGTTGCGTTAGATGAGCGGGGAAATATCCAGCGCAATGAGAAATTTGAGACAAGCAAACCGGGCATCTTCGTCTGCGGGGATGCTGGCCGTGGTCAATCTTTGATTGTTTGGGCAATTGCTGAAGGTCGAAGCGCTGCGGCAGCAGTAGATCAATATTTATTAGGTGAAACTGGGCTTCCTTCTCCAATACTTCCTACCTCGAGATCATTAACTGTATAAAAAATGGAATCTTTACGATTCCCCGACGAGATGGCTTAGGCTAAATACATGCGAAGAGCGAAAATAGTATGCACGATGGGTCCTGCAGTGGAATCTCCCGAAAAAGTTGCGGAGCTCATTGCTGCTGGAATGAATATGGCCAGACTAAACCTTTCACACGGGGGGTATGAAGAGCATCAGAATCGATTTAATCTAGTTCGCGAAGGTGCCGCCGCCACTGGACGTCCGATTGCTATCCTCGTTGACTTGCAAGGTCCAAAAATTCGCTTGGCCAGATTCAAGGACGGTCCGCATGAATTGGCCCGTGGAGATATTTTTACAATTACGACCGAAGAGGTTGAAGGAACAAAAGAAAAGTGTGGAACTACTTACAAAGGATTAGCGGGAGATTGCAACCCGGGGGATCGTATTCTGATTGACGACGGAAAAGTTACCGTGGAAGTCGTCGAAGTCAAAGGTCCTGAAGTCGTGACCAAAGTTATACAGCCAGGATTTGTTAGCAACAATAAAGGTATCAATCTCCCAGGAGTAGCTGTTTCAGTTCCTGCATTATCTGAAAAAGATATGGATGATTTGCGCTGGGGCTTGCGGGCGGGAGCAGATTTCATAGCCCTTTCATTTGTCCGTAGCGCGAAAGATATTGATGATGTTCATCGCATCATGGAGGAGGAGGGGATCTATCGCCCCGTAATCGCAAAAATTGAGAAGCCGCAGGCGGTCGATAATCTAGAGGAGATCGTGGCCGCTTTCGATGGAATCATGGTTGCGCGAGGAGATCTAGGCGTTGAAATGCCTATTGAAGAGGTGCCGCTGGTTCAAAAGCGCTGCATCGCCCTCTCTCGCATCGCAGCCAAGCCGGTCATTGTCGCCACCCAAATGCTTGACTCCATGATTGCAAACTCCAGCCCAACTCGCGCCGAGGCAACGGATTGTGCCAATGCTGTACTTGATGGCGCAGATGCCCTCATGTTGAGTGGGGAGACCTCAGTCGGGGTTTTTGCTATTGAAGCCGTTTCTACGATGGCTCGAATCATCGCTCGAACTGAAGAGGCAATGCTCGATCAGATTGCCCCTCTCAAACACAACCCTGCGACAAAGGGTGGTGCGATTACTAAGGCAGCCAGAGAGGTCGGAGAGATTGTCAGAGCCAAGTACCTTGTGGCTTTCACCCAAAGTGGCGATTCCGCGCGTCGGCTCTCCAGACTTCGATCCGCAATCCCCATCCTGGCGCTTACTCCAGAAATACCTGTTTACAACCAACTTGCTCTCTCATGGGGTATCGAATCTTTGATTATTCCAGTGGTGAGCAATACAGATGCCATGGTCAAGCAAGTGGACGCACTTCTTATCGAATCTGGGCGAGTTAAAAAAGGTGAACCTGTTGTCATTATCGCTGGCGCTCCTCCGGGAATTCCAGGATCTACCAATGCGCTTCGGGTCCATATCGTAGGAGATGCAATCGACGGGGTCGCCCCCGCCTACAGGAGCTAACCCGCTAACGGTTATACTTTCACCCTCACGAAGCGAGAGGTGAGTGTGAGAGAGCCTCGGTACTCCAACGGTAGAGAGGGCGGACTCAAAATCCGCACAGTGTCGGTTCAAATCCGACTCGAGGCACATGACAAAGCATGAAGCGAAAGTCGTCGAAGCGAAAAGCACTGCCCCAAGCGCACCGCTGCGTATTTTGGTGGCCGAAGATGAAGCAATTATCCGCCTAGATCTCGTTGAGATGTTGACTGAGGCGGGATATCAGGTTGTTGCTGAAGCAACCAACGGTCTGGAGGCTATTGCCTTCGCTAAAGAACACGTACCTGATATCGCAATTTTAGACGTGAAAATGCCCGAAATGGATGGCATCACTGCAGCCGAGCAGATTATTGAGATCTCACCCGTCCTCATGTTGACTGCATTTAGCCAGCGTGAACTCGTTGAGCGTGCTCGCGATGCTGGAGCTATGGCCTATGTGGTCAAGCCCTTTAGTATCTCCGACCTCGTTCCTGCAATTGAGATAGCGGTGAGCCGTCATCGGGAGCAGAAGGCCTTGCAGGGAGAGGTGTCCAACCTGCAGGAGAGACTTGAAACTCGCAAAATTATTGATCGGGCTAAGGGAATATTGATGCAAACACTTAATCTTTCCGAGCCTGAGTCATTTAGTTGGATCCAACGCACGGCTATGGATCGGCGTATCTCCATGAAGGATGTCGCTATGGCCGTGATCTCCCCGGATGCGGTTCCAGACCACTAATTTCCGTCTTTCGACCCCTCAACTCCTAATCTTTCAATAACCTCAATATCCCGAATTGTGACTTTATAAAAAGAAGTGCCCGTTTTGTGGCGATAAGTCTTGATGTGGTGTTCACTCACGGGTAGCCTTCACTCTTCCCTGTCCCGGGAGACAAGAAAACAGGAAGGTAACAATGACAAAACTCACTCGCGTAGTCAGTGTCGTTGCCGCCGCTTCAATGGTCGCCTCTGCATTAGTTGCAGCAGCAATACCAGCGCAAGCCGCAGCGACTAAGACACTTGTAATCTCAACAGACGTGCCTCTACAAGGGTCTTCATTCGACTCAAATGATTCAACTAATAAAGCGATCGCTCTTTACCTCAAGTCGATCGGCGGAAAAATTGGTAAGTACAAGATCAATCTTAAGTATTATGACGATGCCACAGCTACAGCTGGAGCATGGGATGCTGGACAATGTGCGCAGAATGCGCAAGCACACGTAGCAAACAAGGCAGAGATTGCTGTTATCGGTACATACAACTCAGGTTGCGCCAAAATTGAGGTTCCGATTTTGAACCAAGATCCAAAGGGTCCGATGTTGATGGTTTCTCAAGCTAACACCAATCCAGGACTTACTAAGTCATGGAATCCAGGAGAGCCAGATGTTTACTACCCTGCTGGTGTGCGCAACTATGCACGTGTCTGCACCACAGATGACAACCAAGGTTCAGCTGCCGCTCAATTCGCTAAATCTATTGGCATCAAGAGCGTTTATGTTTTGAACGACACTCAGACTTATGGTCAAGGTGTTGCACAGGCATTCACAACAGAAGCGAAGAAGCAAGGTCTCAACGTTCTTTCAAGCGGACCTGCTGGCCAGGGTTGGGATGCAACTCAGAGCGACTACACCGCTCTCTTCCAGAAAATCGCTCCGCTAAAGCCAGACATGGTCTACTTCGGTGGAATCTATGACAACAATGGTGGCCAACTCCTCAAAGATAAGGTTGCTGTTCTTGGAGATAACACTGCGGTTAAGTTGATGGCTCCAGACGGATTTACTGGCTACCCACAATTTAACGCAGATCCAAATGCTGCTGGTGCTTACCTCACCTTCGCAGGTCTTTCTAATCAACTTCTCGTCAAGAATGCCCCTAAGGGTGCTGGTGCGAAGTTCTTGGCTCTCTATAAGAAGACTTACAAGAAGGATCCAGTTGGTTCTTACCCAATCTACGGCGTGGCAGCGCTCCAGGTTATCTTGGCCGCAATTGCTAAGTCAGATGGAACCCGTAAGGGTGTTACTGAGGCGGTCTTCAGCGGAACTGGAATCACAATTCCAGCCGCGCAGTCAGTTCTTGGTAAAGCTCTTCACATCAGTACTTTGACTGGTGACACCACTGCTAAGGACATCACGGTTGAGCAGATCGTCAATGGTGCAGAGACAACACTGAAAGCTTGGACAGTAAAGTAGTAGAACTTTTTCTACTAGCTTTGTAATCCAATGAATTAGAAATTAGATGGGACTTGGAGACAAGTCCCATCTAATTCTGCACATACCCACATCCATCTGGAGGAGAAATCAGTGGCAGGCGTTACATATAAGACTCGCCAATTGCGTAGGCGATACATCGAACGTTCCTTCGCAATCGTAGCTATTGCTGGCGCACTATTTTGGTTGCTGATTAACTTTATTAAATCCCCTACTCAATTTGTTGAAGTAACTTTTACCGGTCTCAGCAATGGAATCTTGTACGCTTTGATTGCACTCGGATACACCTTGGTCTACGGCATTATTGAATTAATCAACTTCGCTCACGGCGATCTCTTTATGCTTGGGGGGCTTTTCTCCGCCCATTTCATCACTCTATGGTTTGGTCAAACTCATCCGTCTGGTGCTGGCTGGGGAGTACTTGCGCTCTGCCTGGTTGCCGTGATGGCCTTCTGCGCACTCATAAATGTTGTTATCGAAAGATTTGCCTACCGCAAACTGCGTCGCGCTCCAAAACTTGCGCCGCTCATCACCGCTGTAGGTATGTCATTTATTCTGCAATTTGTGGGTCTGCGTTGGAATGGATCTGGCCAAAAAACTTGGCCTAGCCTTCTACCCAGTGGCCATGCTTCAATTTTTGGAGTGAAACTTCCGTATACAACCATCATCTCTTTTGCCGTGACCATCCCAGTACTACTTGGACTCACGTATATTGTGACTCAAACTAGGCAGGGCAAGGCAATGCGTGCGACTGCTCAGGATCAAGATGCCTCCCGCCTCATGGGTATTAATGTGAATCGCACTATCTCCTTTACCTTTGCCTTGGGTGGCGCTCTCGCTGGTGCTGCTGGGTTGCTCTTTGAGCAAACCCGTGGCCTAACTTCTTACAACCTCGGATTCCAACTCGGGCTCATCGCTTTCACCGCAGCGGTCATGGGTGGGATTGGAAATTTGCAGGGAGCAGTTTTAGGTGCAGTCATCATTGGGCTCATTCAAGGGCTAAACGATGGCCTACCCATTGGGTTGGGGCAGCAGTGGTCAAATACTGTGGTTTTCTCGATCTTGATTCTTTTGATGGTATTTAAGCCGACCGGCTTGCTCGGTAAGCCAACCATGGAGAAGGTGTAAACAATGAGTATCATCTCGCGTAAGGCAAAAACTGCAAAAAAACAGCGAACTCCTTTTACTCAACGTACCTGGTCTATTGGATTCCTCGCGTTGGCCATTCTTATCTATATTTTTTATACTTATATCGTTCCTCATACCGCTCAAGGTTTTCAGGACCAGATTCAAACTTGGTTTCCACCCTCAGCTCTCAATGAGGCTTTGGTCTGGGTTATCGCAGCACTGGGGCTAAATATCGTAGTTGGATATGCAGGCCTACTCGATCTCGGTTTCGTAGCGTTTTGGGCAATCGGCGGATATACAGCTGGATGGTTCATGTCTGGATTTTTCAATCAGTGGAATATTCATTTTGGATCCGAGACGAAGAACACGATTCCCGGAATCCACATATCTTTTTGGTTAGTCCTCCTTATCGGTGCCCTGATCTGTGCCTTCTTTGGGCTTATTATCGGTGCTCCAACTCTGCGCTTGAAGAGTGATTATCTCGCGATCGTAACTCTGGGCTTTGGTGAGATTATTCCCCAGATATTCGTCAATGGTGAGAATATACGTGGGTTTAATCTCTCTAATGGAACAAAAGGCATATCTCCAGTCGATAGTATTGGAATTTTTGGCAAACGACTGGGACCTTTCGACCTCAATTACAAGTACATGATCTTTGTAGCTATGGCTGCGCTGATGGTCTTTATCTCTCTGCGCTTACGCAGTGGCCGCCTTGGTCGGGCGTGGTTGGCAATTCGTGAGGATGAGCTCGCTGCTAGCATGATGGGTATTCCATTGATGCGCACCAAATTGGCTGCGTACGCAGTGGGAGCCATCTCTGGTGGTCTTGCGGGAGTCGCTTACGCAACGCACGTCAATGGAATATTTGCGGAAAGATTCCAATTCTCAATATCCATAATTTTGCTTGCCATGGTTGTTCTGGGCGGAATGGGCAATGTATGGGGAGTTATAATTGGAGCGCTTTTGATCGCATGGGTCAATTCAACGGGCTTACCCGCAATAGGTAATGAGATCAATAGCACTTTTAAGACCAACATCAACTTTCCTTCGTATACCTTCTTAATCTTTGGTGGTCTACTCATCTTGATGATGTTATTTAGGCGAGAGGGTATTTTGCCTGAATCTCGATTGAAGTTGATTATGCATGAAACGGATGCGAGCGATGGCAATGAAGAGCCTCACAATTTTGTTAGCGAAGAGGAGGCGTTGTAATGGCGCTAGATTCAGCCCCCGTTTTAGAAGCCAAGAATATTTCTGTTGAATTTGGCGGTTTAAAAGCAGTTGACGATGTCTCTTTCGATATTCCAGAAAGTAGTGTTGTAAGTTTGATTGGCCCAAATGGTGCTGGTAAGACCACTTTCTTTAATGTGCTGACCGGCTTGTACAAACCAACTTCTGGTTTCGTCATTTACAACCAGGAAGATATAACTGGAATCGTTCCACATAAGATTGCTGAAAAGGGTGTGGCTCGGACCTTTCAAAATATTCGCCTCTTTGGTTTGATGACTGCGGAAGAAAACGTGATGGTTGCTATGCATTCTCACCTTAAGGCGGGAATCATTGGAACGATTGTTGGGACTCCCCAACAACGGCGTGAAGAGAAGGAAGCCAGAATTGAAGCGAAGGCGCTCTTAGAGTTCGTTGGTATTGGAAAAACTGCCACCGAATTCGCGCGAAACCTCTCATATGGAGATCAGCGCAGATTGGAAGTCGCACGCGCATTGGCTCTGCGACCAAAAGTTTTGCTGCTGGATGAGCCAACGGCTGGAATGAATCCACAAGAGTCAGCGGTCTTTGTGGACTTTGTATATAAAGTGCGCGACGAGAAGAATCTTGCAATTCTTCTCATTGAACATGACATGTCCGTTGTTATGAAAGTCTCCGAACGTATCACCGTCTTGGACCGAGGAGCGAAGATTGCCGAAGGATCACCTGCTGAAATCAAATCTCATCCTCGCGTCATTGAGGCCTATCTCGGTAAATCTGCGGAGGTTAATCACTAATGCTAAAAGTAGATAAACTAGAAGTCGCCTACGGGAACATTAAAGCAATAAAGGGCATCTCACTTGAGGTAAATAGGGGTGAGATAGTTACTCTTATTGGATCAAATGGAGCTGGAAAATCAACAACTCTACGGGCTATCTCTGGACTCCTTAAACTTAAAGGCGGCTCTATTACCTTTGAGGGAGAACGCATTGACGGCAAAGAAGGTCATGAGATCGTTGCTAAGGGAATCTGTCAGTCTCCTGAAGGACGTCGCATTTTTCCACGTATGAGCGTTTCAGAAAATCTCGATCTCGGTGCATTTCTTCGCAATGATAAAGAGGGAATTGCAACTGATCGAGAGCGAGTTCTAGAACTATTCCCCAGGTTGGCGGAGAGAATTCATCAAAAAGCAGGAACTATGAGTGGTGGCGAACAGCAGATGTTGGCTGTCGGTCGCGCGCTCATGGGTAACCCTTCACTTTTGCTCTTGGATGAACCCTCTATGGGATTAGCCCCGGTCTTGGTTGATATGATTTTTGAAACGATTACCAAGATCAACGCTCAAGGAACAACAATTTTGTTAGTTGAGCAAAATGCCCTAGCTGCGCTGAGCGTTGCTAACCGTGCGTATGTATTGGAGTCGGGGAATATTAAGTTGAGCGGGGATGCCAAAGACCTTATCTCGGACCCGGCGGTCACCAAAGCATATTTAGGCGGCTAGTTCTTCAGCTTTTTATTCACTAAGAATTAGACTGGTGATTCGAGCTGTGCAGGTACGTTCTCCTGCTTCATTTCGAATGACAATCTGATAGCAAGCGAGAGTTCGACCGAGAGATACTGGCGTAGCGACTCCGGTGACTATTCCACTTCGGGCTGACTTGTGGTGGGTGGCATTGATATCTACTCCGACGGTGCGTTTAGTGCCCCCGGCATGCATCCATGCTCCAAGAGAGCCGAGGAGTTCTGCCAGAACTACGTTGGCACCACCATGTAAAAGTCCGAAGGCTTGCGTATTGGTTTCAACTGGCATTGTGCCTACGATGCGCTCCGGGGAAGCCTCGATTATCTCAATCCCCATCTTGTGATCGAGTGCACCAATTCCGCGCTCTTGAATCAGCTTAAGGTAGTCAGTCATTGCATCATCTTAATGCGGAGATGCTCTTTCACTCTAGAATTCTGGGAATGAAACGATTACTGCTCATTGATGGCCACTCAATGGCTTATCGCGCCTTCTATGCGCTGCCCGTCGATAACTTTCGAAGCAGTAAAGGTCAACCGACCAACGCGATATATGGTTTTGGCTCGATGTTGATTAATTTGATATCCCAAGAGAACCCCACTCATATCGCGGTTGCATTTGATGTATCGAGAAGGACATTTAGAACTGAGATTTTTCCTGAGTATAAGGCTACGCGGGCGGCGACTCCCGATGAGTTTAGATCGCAACTTTCTTATATAAACGAATTAGTTGAAGCTCTAGGAATTCCTTTTTTTGCTATGGAGGGATTCGAAGCTGACGATATTTTGGCAACTCTCTCCACTAGGGCGGTGCAGGAAGGATGTGAGGTACTCATTTGCTCGGGAGATCGTGACTCTTTTCAATTAATTACAGAGAAGATCACCGTTCTCTATCCGAAGAAAGGTGTCACGGAAATGTATCGAATGACTCCTGCGGCGGTCTTTGAGAAGTATGGGCTTACGCCTGAACAGTATCCAGACTTTGCGGCGTTACGCGGAGATCCGAGCGATAACTTACCGTCAGTTCCTGGAGTCGGTGAAAAAACAGCTACAAAATGGATAGCTGATTATGGCTCGCTCCCCAAACTCGTGGAGGCGATTGATGGTATCTCCGGAAAGGTCGGGCAATCGCTGCGCGATAATCTCCGCACCGTTCTCCTCAATCGTGAACTTACCTCTCTACGCCATGATCTCGATATAGATACTTCACTTGCGGGGTTGCAGTGGAGTGGACCTGATATCTCTAGTGTGGATATGTTGCTATCCACACTAGAGATAAAGGCGCTCAAAGAGCGCATCCATGCTTTGGTAAAGGGGGAGAAACCCGCACTTAAAGCCAGTCGGGAATTTGGTGCCATCTCTGCTGCCGATCTGGAATCTAAGTTGAAGGGTCGAATGGAACCAATCGCTCTCTTCTCTCCCAATCCTTTTAAAGATGGTGGTTTTACTATCGCGCTATCACCTGATCAAGTATTCACGGTAGATGAACCAGCGGGGAAGTGGCTCTCGGATGAAAGCCTGCCTAAGTGGTTACATGGAGCGAAGCGATATTTACGCCACGAGAGGATTGCAGGTATAACTTTCGATACTGAATTAGCCGCCTACCTCATCAATCCGGGAGGTCGGAATCTTGAATTATCAGATCTTGCCGAACGATTCTTAGAGAAATCAATCTCAGCATCCTCGGAAGATCTTTTTGCCACCCACAATCCGGAATTATCGGGAGCAATTTTCGAGCTAGTTTCAGTGTTGAAAGAGGAGATGCGCTCTCGAGAGTTGCTCGACCTTTACTCGAATTTAGAGATGCCGACGATGTTCGAGCTTGCGGATTTAGAGGCTGTTGGAATTGCCGTTGATAAAAAGAAACTTGAAGGACTTCGTAATTTCTTTACGGTAGAAGTTGCAAGAGAGACAAAAGCTGCACATGAAGTGGCTGGTTATGAATTCAACATCGGATCCCCAAAACAATTACAGCTTCTGCTATTCGATGAATTAAACCTTCCAAGAACTAAGAAGATCAAGACGGGATTTTCAACGGATGCTGAGAGTCTAGAGTGGCTCGCCGCCAAGACAGAGCATCCGATCTTGGCTCACTTATTGCGCATTAGAGAGACAAGTAAATTGCTCACGACCGTGGAGGGTTTGCTCCTCAGCATTGCCGGTGACGGTCGTATCCACTCCACTTTTCAGCAGACAGTAGCAGCCACTGGTCGACTCTCCTCAACTGATCCAAATTTACAGAATATTCCAGTACGTACTGAGGAAGGTCGTCAAATACGTGATTGTTTCGTTGCGGAGCCTCCCTTTAAAGCGCTTCTGACTGCAGACTACAGCCAAATAGAGATGCGAATCATGGCTCATCTATCACAAGACGAAGCGCTCATTGCAGCATTTAAGAGCGGAGAAGACTTGCACAGCACGGTGGGTTCACAAGTCTTTGGAGTTCCCGTTGAGAAGGTTGATCCTGAGATGCGTCGTCAAATTAAAGCAATGTCATATGGATTAGCTTACGGATTATCCGCTTATGGACTTTCTCAACAACTCAATCTCACACCAAATGAGGCGCAAGAATTGATGTATCAATATTTCAAACGCTTTGGAGGAATTCAGGATTATCTTAAATCGGTTGTTGAGGAGGCGCGTTCCAAGGGGTACACAGAAACAATTTTGGGCAGACGGCGTTATCTCCCAGATTTAACGAGTGATAACCGACAAAGACGCGAAGTTGCTGAGCGCATGGCCCTCAATGCTCCTATTCAAGGTTCGGCCGCTGACATAATCAAAGTTGCAATGCTTAAAGTTGCTCAGTCTCTGAGAGAAGAGAGACTCAAATCTCGGTTGCTTTTGCAAGTTCATGATGAGTTAATTTTTGAAATTGCCCACAATGAGGAGAGTGTGCTTTCAGAATTGGTTCGACGCGAGATGGAAGGGGCCAGTAAATTATCACTCCCTCTAAGCGTCAATCTTGGAGTGGGTTTGAGTTGGGATCTTGCAGCTCATTGATTTGCAAGAATATTTCGATCAAAGGGTTTCATCCAACGTTGACCTAAATTAATGAGGACGAATCCAATTCCAAACATGACGGTTGTAATTGCAAAACAAAAGTGCGCTGAAAAATGCTGTGAAAAGTATCCGCCACTGGATTGACCAAGCGCCGCAAAAGATCCCTCGGTAGTCCAAATCCAACCGATCGCGGTAGCAGCGCTACCTTGAGGTCGTATGACTTCCAGTTGTTCCAAATAAAAGACCTGCTCTGCGCCACCTATGAAACCAAAGAGGGAGAGCACCAGAAGCAATGACCAACCAGGATTTACAAAGGCTAAAGGGACTGTGGCAAGAAACCAGAAGAAATAAATAATCCTAAAGCCACGGACGGGCGCGATGTGCTTGCCTAACGATCCAGCTACCAAACTTCCAATTATGGAAAATGCAGCGGTGGTGCCAAAAGCTAGTCCGGCGAATCGTGGTTGATGATGTAAGGAACTAATCGCGGGAATAGCGATTTGAAAATTTCCAGTCCCAAATCCAATCAACACACCTTCGGCCATCAGCAAGCGAAATCCTGGAGTTTTTAAGAGTGTTTGACCGCCTTTCTTTGGTCTCTCAGGTCGCCATTGCTTAGTGAATTTCAAGGAGGAGAGAGATATGCCGCCGATGAATATGAGGCAGGCAGTGGTGATGAGGCCGCTAGCCGGGTGTCCAGATAGAGCGAGGGCGGTTGCCAGGGTTGGACCGAGAACCACTCCAAGATTCATGGAGGCGGTATCGATAGCGATTGCAGTTCGATATTGCGCTTCGGGTACAGCAGTTCGCCACATTGGTCTGACGGCAAGATTTATTGGGGGAGCAGTTAACCCCAGTACACCAGCAAAGATGATGAGTAGTTTGGCGCCGTGGAAGGAATCAAAGACTCCGAGTGAAATGGCATAAGCGGGAACAAAGAATCGTAACGGGATTTGGAGTCCAAGCCGATCGATCACGGCTGCACGGACTCCCGTGCTGAGAGACCCGACTATTCCATTGGCGCCTGCGGCAAGTCCTGCCAGCGCGATTGAATGGGTGTCATCATGGACTTTAAAATAGATATCCAGTCCAACCATTCCATAGGCTAGACGTGCGGGGAAGGCAGCCAGCATCATCGCTAGCGCACGTGGGTTTCTTAAAACCTCCCAATAAGCATGCACATTGTCTAGTCTACCCCGACTGAAAGCGCGAAAATTGGGGGAGAAAGTCCAGTTTGACCCTGTTAGTAGCCCTGCGTACCCTTAGCCTTTCGCACGCCGTGCGAAATTAGCCACCAACTACTTTCTATTCCTACGGAGCAAATTGAGCACCATTCACGCAGTAAATGACATTGGCAGTGCAGAAGACTTTTTAGCCGCAATCGAAGGCACAATAAAGAACTTCAATGATGGAGATCTGGTCTCTGGAATAGTGGTCCAGATTGACCGCGAAGAGGTTCTCCTAGATATTGGATATAAGACCGAAGGAGTTATTCCTTCGCGCGAGCTCTCAATCCGGCACGACATCGATCCATCAGAGATCGTCAAACTCGGCGATCGTGTTGAGGCCCTGGTTCTTCAGAAAGAAGATAAAGAAGGTCGCTTGATCCTCTCCAAGAAGCGTGCTCAATATGAGCGTGCCTGGGGCGAGATCGAAGGTAAGAAAGAGCGCGATGAGGTCGTAAGCGGTCTGGTTATCGAAGTCGTTAAAGGTGGATTGATTGTTGATATCGGCCTTCGTGGCTTCCTACCTGCCTCGCTCGTTGAGATGCGTCGCGTTCGTGACCTCACGCCATATATTGGTAAGCAAGTTGATTGCCGAATTATAGAATTGGATAAGAACCGTAACAACGTTGTTCTCTCACGTCGTGCGTATCTGGAGCAGACTCAATCTGAGTCTCGTACCACCTTCCTCAACCAACTCACTAAGGGTCAGGTTCGTACCGGAGTTGTCTCCTCTATTGTGAATTTTGGGGCCTTCGTTGATCTTGGTGGAGTAGATGGTTTAGTACACGTTTCTGAGTTGTCTTGGAAACATATTGATCATCCAAGTGAGGTCGTCGAAGTTGGCGATGAAGTCACTGTAGAAGTTCTGGAAGTTGATTTCGAACGTGAGCGTGTTTCGCTCTCCCTGAAAGCAACACAAGAAGATCCTTGGCAGGCATTTGCTCGCACTCACACCATCAATCAAGTTGTCCCAGGTGAGGTCACTAAGCTCGTTCCATTCGGTGCCTTTATCCGCGTCTTCGAAGGGATCGAAGGCTTGGTACATATCTCTGAGTTGGCAGAACGTCACGTTGAGATTCCTGAGCAGGTTGTGCAAGTTGGCGATGAACTCTTTGTTAAAATCATCGACATCGATCTCGAGCGCCGCCGCATCTCTCTCTCGCTGAAGCAAGCGAACGAGGGTCACGAAGTGGAGATCGAAGCATTCGATCCAACTCAATATGGAATGCCTGCTCGTTACGATGCTGAAGGTAACTTCATCTACCCAGAGGGCTTTGATGCAGATTCCCAAGAGTGGCGTCCCGGTTTTGAAACGCAACGTGAAGAGTGGGAGCGTCAGTACGCTGAGGCTCAATCTCGTTTCTTAGCTCACAAGAAGCAGAAGGCGGAGGCCAAGGCAGCTGATGCCGCAGCGGTTCCAGAAGATCTAGAAGTAGAGGTCGCTGAATAATTTCCAAGATATATCGTTGAAGGCCCTGACAATGTGTCGGGGCCTTTCACATTTCTCCTGACGAAACAGCATTTCTTCACCTTGAGCCCTCATTATGCTGGTTCAAATCTCCATGGGTAGGCTTACCGGATGCTTCTCGTTGCCTTAACCGGTGGAATTGGATCGGGAAAATCTCTTGCCGCAGAGTATTTTGCTGGGTGTGGGGCCGACATTATTGATTTTGATCAACTGGCTCGTCAAGTCGTTGAGCGTGGCACTCCGGGGTTTGATGAGGTGCTGCTTCGCTTTGGGGATGGGGTGCTACGAGAGGGAGGCCTTGATCGTTCGCACCTCGCAGAGATTATCTTTAACGATGCGATTGCACGCAAAGACTTAGAGGCGATTGTTCACCCCAAGATTCGAGAAGTATTCGACGATGTAGTGGCGTCGCTTGCACCCGAAGCGATTCTCGTATGTCAGATCCCATTGCTGGTGGAGAGCCAAAGTTCCTACCCTTTTGATTTTGTTGTGACTGTCAGTGCCAGAGTAGATACTCGACGGGGCAGACTTCTGCAACGTGGCATGAAGGGTTATCAAGTGGATCAGAGAATGTCGGCACAGGCAACAGATGCCCAACGAGAGGCGATTGCAGATGCCGTGTTAAGAAATGATGGCACTGAAGATGAGTTACTCCGGCAAGTTGAGAATCTTTACGATGGTCGGCTCTTTCCCGCCAGAGCGGGCCTGTGATGCGACCCGTTACAGACTTGCAGCGGAAGGTAAAGCCCTTCGAGGTCATCAGTGATTACGTACCTTCAGGAGATCAACCCACCGCCATCGCAGATCTAGCCCAACGCATAAACGCCGGAGAACAAGATGTGGTACTACTCGGAGCTACGGGTACGGGAAAATCCGCCACCACAGCTTGGTTGATTGAAAAATTGCAGAGGCCTACTTTGGTTCTGGCGCCAAATAAGACCTTGGCCGCTCAGCTGGCTAATGAGTTCAAAGAACTCCTTCCCAACAACGCAGTCGAGTATTTTGTCTCTTACTACGATTATTACCAACCCGAAGCTTACGTTCCACAATCGGATACATTTATTGAGAAAGATTCCTCAGTTAATCAAGAGGTGGAGCGGCTGCGGCACTCTGCCACCAACTCACTTTTGACTCGTCGCGACGTTGTCGTAGTTGCGACAGTTTCATGTATATATGGTCTCGGGACCCCGCAAGAGTATGTGGACCGGATGATTCGCTTGCGAGTCGGTGACTCTGTCGAACGCAATCAACTTTTACGGCGTTTCGTTGATATTCAATATAAGCGCAACGATATGGCCTTCGAACGCGGGACCTTTCGAGTTCGGGGAGATACCATCGAAATTATCCCCATGTATGAAGAACATGCGATTCGTATCGAGATGTTTGGCGACGAGATCGAGAAGATTATGACTTTGCATCCCCTCACGGGTGAGATCTTTAATGATGAGTCCGAGATGTATATCTTTCCAGCCTCCCATTACTCCGCCGGTGATGAGACCATGAAGCGCGCCATCGCAGAAATTAGTGAAGAGATGGAGAGCGCGGTTCTTAAATTTGAAATGTCTGGAAAATTGCTGGAGGCACAGCGGTTACGTATGCGAACTACCTTTGATATAGAGATGATGCAGCAACTGGGTTTTTGCAGTGGAATCGAAAATTACTCTCGCCATATCGATGGACGCCAGGCTGGCTCTCCGCCTAACTGTTTACTTGACTACTTTCCCGAAGATTTTCTCGTTGTGATCGATGAATCACATGTCACCGTCCCTCAAATTGGAGCGATGCATGAGGGGGATGCTTCACGTAAGCGCACGCTTGTGGAGCATGGATTTAGGCTTCCCAGCGCCTTAGATAATCGGCCTCTGCGCTTTGATGAATTTCTCACCCGCAAAGGTCAGACACTCTATCTTTCCGCTACTCCTGGCAAGTATGAGATGGCAAAGGTTGATGGAGATGTAGTTGAGCAAGTTATCCGCCCGACTGGGCTGATTGATCCAGCCATCATCCTCAAGCCAATCAAGGGACAGATCGACGATTTGGTTTTTGAGATTCGCTTGCGGGCGCAACGCAATGAACGGGTATTGGTGACAACACTTACTAAGAAAATGTCAGAGGATCTGACTGATTACCTGCTTGAACTTGGCATACGGGTCCGCTATCTGCACTCGGAAGTTGATACCTTACGCCGAGTAGAGCTCTTACGTGAGTTGCGATCAGGTGAGTATGACGTCTTAATTGGAATCAATCTGCTGCGAGAAGGCTTGGATCTTCCCGAAGTCTCTTTGGTAGCAATTCTCGATGCTGATAAGCAAGGTTTTTTGCGTTCAGCTACCTCGCTGATTCAAACAATTGGTCGAGCTGCCCGAAATGTTTCCGGAGAAGTTCATATGTATGCAGATAGCGTTACGGCCGCAATGGCACAGGCAATTGATGAAACAAATCGTCGGCGTGCTAAGCAAGTGGCCTATAACTTAGAGAATGGGATTGATCCCACTCCGCTGCGCAAGAAAATCGCAGATATTACCGACTTGATTACCAAAGAGGCGGAGGATAGTCATAGTTTGACTCAAGGCTCTAAAAATAAAGCCAATCAAACCCCTGCAATAAAGCGCGAGAGATTATCTGGCGTATCTCTACCACGACAAGAACTTCTCGCTCTCATAGAATCCCTCACTGATCAGATGAAATCAGCAGCTGCCGAACTGCAATTTGAATTGGCAGCTAGGTTAAGGGATGAGGTGCGGGATCTTAAGCGCGAATTACGAGGCATGGAAGAGGCGGGTGTGTGAGCACTGATCGTCTAATTATTCGTGGAGCTCGTGAACATAATCTCAAAGATGTATCGCTTGACCTTCCTCGAAATGCGCTCATCGTTTTTACTGGTCTTTCTGGTTCTGGTAAGTCCTCTTTGGCATTTGACACGATTTTTGCCGAAGGACAACGTAGATATGTAGAGTCCTTATCTGCCTACGCACGGCAATTCCTAGGTCAGATGGATAAGCCCGATGTAGATTTCATTGAAGGACTCTCGCCGGCAGTTTCTATTGATCAAAAATCTACCAACCGCAATCCCCGATCAACGGTGGGAACCATTACTGAGGTGTATGACTATCTCAGACTGCTATTTGCTAGAGCTGGCCGCCCTCATTGTCCCAACTGTGGCAAATCAATTTCACGACAAACACCACAGAATATTGTGGATCAAATCTTGGATTTGCCAGAGGGAACCAGGTTTCAGGTCCTGGCACCAGTAATTAGGGAGCGCAAAGGAGAGTTCGTCGATCTCTTTGTGGATTTCACCACTCAGGGGTTTTCCCGCGTGCGGGTGGATGGAACTGTCCACCCCCTCAATGGAGTTCCCAAACTGAAAAAGCAAGAGAAGCATACAATTGAAGTCGTCGTTGATCGTTTAGTCGTTAAGAAGGAATCTAAATCGCGCGTAACAGATTCCATCGAAACTGCTCTCAAATTAGCCAGCGGCGTGGTGGTGCTGGATTTCGTCGATGCTAAAGATTCTGATCCAGAGAAGGAACGCACTTTCAGCGAACATATGGCCTGTCATGATTGTGGGCTCTCCTTCGAGGAGATGGAACCTCGTTCTTTCTCATTCAATTCGCCATTTGGTGCCTGCCCAGAGTGCACAGGAATAGGTACTCGTCTTGAAGTCGATCAAGACCTCGTAGTTCCCGATGACTCTCTCTCGTTGAGTGAAGGTGCCATTGCGCCATGGGCTGGTGGACATTCCTCAGAATATTTTGCCCGGTTACTTCAGGGTCTTGCCGACGAATTAGGTTTTTCGATGGAGAAGCCCTGGAGTAAATTAACCACAAAAGCTAAGCAAGCTGTGCTTCACGGTTCTGAGTATGAAGTGCACGTTAAGTACAAAAATAGGTATGGACGAGTTCGAAATTATTCGACTGGCTTTGAAGGGGTCTTAGGATTTATTGAGCGCAAACATTCGGAGACGGATTCTGACTATAGCCGTGAAAAATATGAAGCATACATGCGTGAAACGCCTTGTCCTGTCTGTAAAGGTGCCAGGCTAAAGCCAGAAGTTTTAGCGGTTACTCTCGGTGGCAAAAATATTTGGGAGATCTGTGAGTTGTCTATTGGCGATTGCGCGGGATTTTTAAAGAAGATCTCGCTCAATGCTCGCGAGAAGAAGATTGCAGATCGAGTACTTAAAGAGGTGCATGCTCGTCTCGGCTTTCTTCTAGATGTGGGTTTGGATTACCTTTCACTGGAGCGACCAGCAGCAACACTCTCTGGCGGAGAAGCCCAAAGAATTAGATTAGCTACGCAGATTGGTTCAGGACTTACAGGGGTTCTCTATGTGCTAGATGAACCAAGTATTGGACTTCATCAACGCGATAATCGTCGGCTGATCGATACCCTTACTCGCCTGCGCGACCTCGGCAATACTCTGATTGTTGTGGAGCATGACGAGGATACGATTCGAATTGCGGATTGGATCGTAGATATTGGTCCGGGGGCCGGAGAACATGGTGGCAAAGTAGTTTCTTCGGGTGATTACCAAGCGCTCATCAACGCACCCGACTCAATTACGGGTGACTACTTGGCAGGTCGGAGATTAATTCCCATTCCAGCAGATCGTAGGGTCCGGCAATCAAAACGCGAGTTGATTGTTAAAGAAGCAAAGGAGAACAATCTCAAGGGAATTAGTGTTTCCTTCCCACTTGGGCTTTTTGTCGCAGTGACTGGGGTAAGTGGGTCAGGAAAATCTACGCTGGTGAACGATGTTCTCTATTCGGTCCTTGCCAATAAATTGAACGGGGCCCGCATCGTACCTGGCCGACACCGGACTATCACGGGAATTGATCTCCTCGACAAAGTGGTGCATGTCGATCAATCTCCCATCGGTCGTACGCCACGTTCCAACCCGGCAACTTATACAGGGGTTTTTGACAAGATACGCGCTCTTTTTGCTGAGACAACAGAAGCCAAGATTCGGGGTTACCTGCAGGGACGATTCTCATTCAACGTCAAGGGTGGGCGCTGCGAGAATTGTGCAGGAGACGGAACCATAACGATTGAGATGAATTTCCTACCGGATGTCTATGTGCCCTGTGAGGTATGCCATGGAGCGCGTTACAACCGCGAAACTTTGGAGGTCCACTACAAGGGTAAAACCATTGCACAAGTACTCGACATGCCCATCGAGGAAGCAGCTCACTTTTTTGAGTCTGTTCCCGCAATTTCTAGATACCTGAAAACTCTTAATGAGGTAGGCCTTGGTTATGTACGACTCGGTCAATCGGCTCCGACTCTCTCTGGAGGTGAGGCTCAACGAGTAAAGCTATCTACCGAATTGCAACGAAGGTCAACGGGACGAACTATCTATGTTCTCGATGAACCGACTACTGGGTTGCACTTTGAAGATGTACGAAAGTTACTACTCGTTCTCAATCGACTTGTTGACTCTGGAAATACCGTGGTAGTGATCGAACATAATTTGGATGTCATCAAATCAGCAGACTGGGTGATTGATATGGGTCCCGAGGGTGGCGCTGGCGGTGGAACGATCGTTGCTGAAGGAACTCCAGAACAGGTTGCCAAGAATTCTTCAAGTTACACCGGTAAATTCTTGGCGGAAGTGTTCCATTAACTGTGGCCAATCCCGCGGATTATCGCCCCACTAATATTCCCACCGACCCTGGTGTCTATCGATTTTATGATGGCAACGATCGAGTGATTTACGTAGGCAAAGCGAAGAACTTGAAGAATCGCCTTAATTCATATTTCGGTTCCAATTTGGCTACCAAAACTTATCGCATGGTTCACACTGCCGTGCGGGTGGATTGGACGATCGTTGGCACTGAGATTGAGGCGTTGGCGCTGGAATTTACTTGGATTAAATCTTTTAATCCGCAGTTCAATGTGCAGTTTAAGGATGATAAGACTTATCCATATCTGGCCGTCTCGCTCTCCGAGCAATATCCAAGGCTCTTTGTCTCCCGGCAAAAACATATCAAAGGGAATCGTTATTTTGGTCCTTTTACAAATTCTTGGGCTCTGCGAGGAACGGTAGAAGTTCTTCAAAAAATCTTTCCTGTTCGTGCGTGCACTCAACCTAACTTTAATAGAGCGGTAGCTACCCAACGCCAGTGTCTCTTAGGTGATATCGGTAAATGTTCAGCGCCCTGCGTGAGTTGGATCTCCCAAGAAGAGCACACGTCGTTAGCCAAGAATTTGATCTCATATCTCGATAGAAACCCCACGGATATAGCCGAGTCGCTGCGAGTTGATATGGAGCGAGCTGCGACGAGCGAGGAGTTCGAGTTAGCAGCAAAACTTCGGGATCAACTCAATGCGCTCGAGAAGACCACAGAATTTACAGAAACTTCTCTTAACAATAATTTCTCTGCAGATCTGATTGCTATTCATGAAGAGGTGACCCATGCGGCTGCCTCGCTCTTTTCTATTCGCGCCGGGCGGATCATTGCTTCTCGCGCATGGATCATCGATCTATCCGATGTGCTAGAGGGTGAGGATGTAATGACTGCAGCTGTAGCAAAAATTTATATGGAGAGTAAGGTTCCAGCAGAAATTTTAATTGACCGACTGGCCTTCGATACGGAGTCGCTGCGAGAATGGTTGAGTAATCTCTCGAGTAGCAGGGTAACCATCACCGTACCGCAACGTGGTGAAAAATTTGAAATGATGCAGACGGTGGCACGAAATGCTCAGCAAGCCCTTATTCAATACTTATCGAAACGGTCCAATGACGTTGCGGTCACAGGACAGGCATTGGAGGAGATTCGTGAAGCGCTCTCTCTGCCAGATTTGCCTCTGCGAATCGAGTGCTTTGATATCTCTAACATCCAAGGCAAACATATGGTGGCTTCGATGGTTGTTTTCGAGGATGGCCAGCCTAAGAAATTAGATTATCGTCGCT
>JAYTQV010000100.1:0-8205 GCA_043746515.1 Actinomycetes bacterium
CTTGCTCGCAGTTTCAAGGGCAGTTTTAATCTCTAACACCGAAGTCGGGCTAACCACACTCCTAGGGTCGAAAAGTACGTTGCCACTCCAGTTTTTCATTTAAACCTCTCCCTTACCTTGCTCTCGGCGCATGCCACGAATTTGTCCACCGATTCCGACAAGAGCAAAGACCACCAAGACTCCTATGACTCCGTAGATAATAAGGTAAACATCACGTGGAACGTGCCGGGCGGAAACCAAAATATAAATCTGAGGCAACATAAAATTAATTGCAGATAGCCATCCCCACTTCTGAGTCTCACTCCAACGTTTTTGAATAATTGCAACAACCAAACGAGCGGAGGCTACACCGTAGAACCATGAGGTAATGAGGTCAAAAATGAAGAAGAGATAGGGATTTACCCCATACTTGTGCAACGCCTTCCAGACAATAAAAGTTGCAGCAAAGGTATACAGCACAATCGTGGAAGCCCAAATCCTCTCCCAGAAAGTCTGGCGTTTACTTCTCATCTGGAGCGCTTACGCAAGCACTTCTTTGATTTCCTTGAGACCAATATAGAAATCAAACGAAGATCCCACAGGGGCTGTGTCATAGGTAAAATTTAACCATAGAATGCGTACGTGGAGCTTCAAAAAGTCATTTTGTACTATGCCTTTACACCGTTGACTGATCCAGAAGCTATCCGACTCTGGCAGTTCACACTCGCGCAAGAGTTAAACCTAAAAGGGCGCGTTTTAATTTCAAAACATGGAATCAACGGAACACTCGGTGGAAATATGTCAGATCTCAAAAAATATGTGAGTGCAACCAAGAAATATGAAGGTTTCAAAGAGATTGACTTCAAATGGTCTGAGGGGACTGGTAATGATTTCCCCCGCCTAAAAGTTAAAGTCAAAGAAGAGCTTGTCGAATTTGGGAGGCCAGTAAATGTCCTGGTCAATGAATCAGGCGTAGTTAATGGTGGAAAGCACCTGAAACCTCATGAAGTAAATAGGTTAGTAGCAGAACGTGGTAAAGAAGTTTTTTTCTTCGATGGACGCAATAGCTATGAAGCTAAAATCGGCAAGTTCAAGAATGCATTAGTGCCAAATGTTTCACACACTCGCGACTTCGTATCAGAGATCAAATCTGGAAAATATGACTACCTGAAAGAGAATCCGATTGTTACTTACTGCACGGGTGGAATTCGTTGCGAGATTTTGTCATCGGTGTTGATTGAACAAGGATTTAAAGAGGTTTATCAGATTGAAGGCGGCATTGTTCGTTATGCCCAGAAATATGGGGATGATGCGCTCTGGCAAGGGTCTCTCTACACCTTTGACAAACGAATGACCCTTGATTTTTCTGATCACACTCCAGTTCTAGGAAAGTGCGAAAAATGTGATGAAGCAACTAAACAATTTTATAACTGTGCAAAAATCTCTTGTCATTCACTCATACTGTTATGTGATACCTGCGCCAGTGTTGAGACGAACAAGGGATGTATCCATGAATTCCAGATGCAAGGCGCGGAGATGATTGGTTAATTTCTTTGCACTAAATTAATTATTTAATGAGAGCGAGAGCTGCCTTATAATTTTGATTTGCCGTAGCCACCGCTTGCTTAAAAGCCGAAATAATTCCTTTTGCCGCTGATTTATATTCACTCCGAGCAGCCAATTTTGCATTTTTATCTTTGCCTGCCACTTGTATGGACTGTAACAAGTTGGCGTTGGCATCAGCAAATGCTAAGTCGCGACCATTCTGGGCTTGCTTCAGCGCAAAGTTGAATGCAGTACGCGCCGCTTCACGCGCAGCATTACGTAGATTGTTTCGGCCGGCCTGAGGCGAAGAATGTTTTGTGGGGCTTGAAATTGATGAAGAGGGAGAAGGAGTCGCTGTATCCGCTACCGCAGAGGAGACACTAGCGATGGTGGCGATGGAGAGAAGACTGGTAATAGTCAGAACCAATTTCGACTTTTTCGACCGCTTCATATCCACCATTATCCACCTAATTCTCACAATAAGTGCCACTAGTATCGCGAAATGAAGTTCTGGCGCGGAATTCTCATAGTGGCTGTCAGCCTCTGCATGACAGAAATCTCCCAGGTTCCGATTACTCATGCGCTGGCAGTTAAGGCCTCGATTGTTTTGCTCAAAGTGAAAAGCCCGGAGAAAGATTTCCCCATTCGTAGCGTCTACGTGCTCACCCCCTCAGTTCCTTCTCAGGATGTCGCTCTTCTTCCTGTTGTCTACATGCTTCATGGCTGGCCCGGTACCCCCAATGGGCTTATTGCGGGAGTAGAAACTGCAATGCTCACAGCCTTTGCTAAGGGAGCAGACCCATTCATCGCGGTCTTTCCAGATGGAAATGCGTTAACTCATTCGGATTCGGAATGGGCAGATTCATACGACGGAAGAGCAAAAATTGAAACGTGGCTCACAACAAACGTGATTCATACAGTCGAAGCTGGCCATTTGAGAACCCGCCAAAACCGCGCGATCCTCGGATTTTCAATGGGAGGTTATGGAGCAGCGATAATTGGACTTCATCATCCAGAACTCTTTGGGCAGGTAGTTACATTAGCTGGTTACTTCGTGATTGATGATCTAACAAATGCCTTCGATAATGGGCCCGAGACTGATTCCAAACATAAATACCAAACACCAGCCAATTACTTAAAGAGTGCTAAGCAGGTGCGTTGGTTCCTAGGGGAATCCAATCAAGATTACACGCAATTGATTCGAGGGCAAGCCGCAGCATGGGCTACAAAATTAAAAACAGTGAAAGCAAGTTACCTACTCAGCAACAACATCGCCGGTGGTCACAGTTACATCTTCGTGCAATCTGAACTCCCTCTAGTTTTGAAATGGTTTAACTGGAGTCAGGAGATTCCCATGCTGGTACCTACGACATCCGGACCAACGCCTTCCCCGCAAAATACTTCACCTCCAGCCAGTCCTTTTCCAATCAGTTCACAGAAATCAATCTCTTAACCGCTTTCTGAACCTGCTGTTCACGTTAATTTTCAGTTTTGTTCGCGCTACTTCTCTTCTATGTTCTTGTAGATATTGTGAAATGACCCTGTTGGTTCATCACATTTCACATCGAGAGAGGGATTGCATGAAAATAGGGATTACTAAGCCAGCGGGCGCCATCGCTGGTATTTCAATTGTAACTATGTTATTTGGAGCTTCTTTTATCGCACCTTCTCAAGCAGCAACGACAAAAACTCCACTCATTATTTATGCTGCAGAGGGTTACGACCAGGTTGCAGCAGATGCATTTACAAAGGCAACGGGAATTAAGACTCTTGTCCATGACGACAGCACAGGACCCCTGCTAGCCAAGGTATCTGCCGAGAAGAGCAATCCACAGTTTGGAGTGCTCTGGGTCGATGGCTCAACGGCATTCGCTGCTCTAGATAAACAGGGTCAACTTCTTCCTTACTCACCAAAGGCAAATTTCACTGCCGCTGGCAAGTCAGTACTACCTGCGGATCATTCTTATATTCCTACAGGATTGACGTCTATGGCAGCTTTAATCTACAACTCGTCCAAAGTCACGACAGTTCCAAAGAGCTATGGCGACCTGTTGAAACCAATATATAAAGGTCAAATCGGAATGAATGATCCCAACCAATCGGGACCAACTTACCCATTCATCGCCGGCCTCATGAATCAATTTGGTGGAAAATCAGTTGCAGCTGGTGAGAGTTTCTTGAGCAAGCTCAAAGCAAACGGCCTAGTAGTGAATAACACTAATGGAGATACCTTGCATGCTCTTGAAACCGGAGTTATCAACATGGGTTTGATTCAGTCTTCAGCTGCTCAAGGCGAAATCCTAAAGCTCGCGAAGTCACCGGTGGCTGGATTCACTCCTAAAGTTGCTTATCTTGCTAAATCAACACTGCTTCCTAGTGTGATCGGTATTGATAAAGGTGCATCTGCCATAGTTCAAGCCGAAGCGAAAAAGTTCATCGACTATGTACTTTCACCTGCAGGACAAGCAATTATGAAGACTGGAGATCCGCAGGGAGATTCTCTCTATTGGCCAGTCATCCCCGGTGTTTCATCACTTGCTGGTGCCGGCACGTTGCCTACCGCCTACCAATCAATCGATCCATATTTTTGGGGTCCATTGGAAGGTCAGGTGAACTCCTGGTTCACTAAACACATTCGAGGATAACTGCTACGCCCTTTCTCCCCTGCACAAGTAAATACCTCACCCATGAAGATTGCGGGTGAGGTATTTACCTTTCTTAGCCCAGAGCAGGATCGCAAAGTCATATATTAATTTTACCGATCCAGCCGCCACCAAAGGCGCCCCCAATGCAAGATGCTGAAGTCCAGCACTTATCGTCGGCGCAACTGGGCGTAATGAGTATCGAGCAGCATTTGTGATCGCTGCAGCTGCCATTCGATCCTCTTGCGGGACAACTACCATAATTAAGGCTTGCCTTGTCGGTATATCCATTTGAGATAACGATGCCCGTAGCATCAAAAAAAATATTGCCAAGGTTAAATTTCCACACAATGCTGCGATGATGAAGAAGCAGTTGCTTGCTAAATGAGTAGTAACCATGGTGAGAACCAAACCAATCCTCGAGGCTACAAGTGGAGCAATAAACATGCTCAGAGCGCTTAAAATCGCAAATGAGAAGAACAGGTACCCCAAGAGCGAAGCCGACGTGTGATATCGCATTGTAAGGTAATAGGAGAGCCACGCAGAGGTGGTCAAGCCCCCCGCTGCAGAGTCAAAGGCGAAGAGAGTTGAAAGCTGGATTATGGATCTGCGGGCTGACGAATTTTTTAAACCTCGGTTTTGTTTTCCAGTTCCAGTTGTAGTAGTTGTACCAGCAGCATCGGCAGCATCGGCAGCATCGGCAGCATCGGCAGGTCGTGGGAAATTGAGCGAATCTGCCAACTTCCAGCCGATCACTCCCAGAGGTACTAAAAGGTAAAAACCGATATAGGTATTACTAAAACTATGCAGGTGACTAAGCCATCCTTGGATCAGGGCCCCCATCGCACCACAACTTGCGGCAACCCCATTATATCGACCAAAGATTTTTACAAACTTACTACTGTGATTATCCCCTGCCAACATTGATTGTTCCAGTGTTGTTGCTGGTCCATTCTCATTCGCGTCAGTGGAGAGAACTCCTGTCAGTCCGATCAGCGCGATTGTCCACGGCGCTGGATGCAAAGCAATCACCACTCCCGACATTGCCAGAAGAAGATAGAAAAATTTGTAAGCCTGGACCTGTCCGACACGGACTCCATAACGCATCAGAAGGAGCGAGGCTAGCGCTGAACCTAAAACGATTGAACTTAATACGAGTCCAACCTCTAACGTTGATGTACCACCACGAGCAAGCAGGTGTCCTAACAAAATAGCGGTAAAGCCATATGCAAACGCCCTAGTTCCCTGCGCTGCAATGATGCGAGAGGTGTTTGTAACTACCGTGCGCTCCGCACAACGCGCGAAAGGCTATAAGCCAAAAAGACTGCAACAAAAACTGGAACCGTACCCCAGGTAAAAACAGGTACTTTTATGAGCGCCGTAAGGATAAATGAGATCACTATCCCGGCGGCAATTCGCCAATCATCTCCAACAATAAAGTCAACCCAGAACTCTCCAAACGCAACCACATTCTTGGTGACCTTGCTACGTGCCTGTTTCGAAGGCGCAACGCTCTGCGCTACCGGCGTTACTGTGACTGCAACACGCGGCTTAACTCGATTGGCTTTAAGCACTTGAACTAACACAAAGGAGAAGATTGCAACTCCAGCGACTAGACCGAGGACTGCCCAATTGTCTCCAGGCCACTTCTTGCTAGCCCCGGCAGATCCTTCAGCGCCCCAAAAAATTCCAAATGCTGTCAATAAGATTCCAACACCAAACTTCATGGTGTTCTCAGGTACTTTGGCCAGAGGTGCGCGAAGTGCAAAGCCCGCAGCAATAACGACTGCAACTGCCGCTAAGGCAGCTATAGACGCCAGTCCTACACGCTTCTGGATAGTTCCAAATGTAAGAACGATAAATGCAACTTCTAACCCTTCGAGTAGCACACCCTTATATGAGAGAGTGAATGCATACCAGTCGGCGACCCCATGGCGAGTCTCCTTCGCGGCAAGTCGCGCAGCCGCAATCTCCTCTTGAAAGATCTTCTCTTCGTCATGAAGTGCCTTGTAACCACTGGATCGTAAAATTGCTTTACGAAGCCAGGTAAGCCCAAAGACTAAGAGGAGCCCACCAACTACTATTCGTAAAAACGAAATCGGTAAATGAGAGATAGCCGGACCAAATGCAGCGATGATAAGTGCCAGAGTTAAGAGCCCAGCAATTACTCCTCGCCAGGCTGACTTCCAATCACGTGCCGTACCTGCGGCAAGCACAATTGTCACCGCTTCGACTGCCTCTACCGAACAGGCGAAGAAGACCGAGATAAAGAGGGCTATGGATGTACCTTGCATGTGCTTATTCTCCCATTGATAGGTTACTTACTGATTATTAATTCGGGAAATGCCGCGATACGTTCTGCCTGCTTTTCACTGGGGAAGGCTAAGCAATTATGCGGATCAATATAGATCTCAACTCTAGAACCACGTGGAGTGGAATTCTGGGCAAAAACGCTAGAAATGATCCCAAATTCGCATTCCACCACGTGTTCATACCCGCGTCCCCGGTAGGCAACATCTAAGACAATTGCAGGTAGCGAATTTGACTGGCTCTCGCTGAGGCTGGTCGCGCTCGGACGAATCAAAACTTCGGCGCTCTCCCCCACTTTTAACTCACTGGGGGTATGACATTCAAGTCTTTGACTACCCAGTTGCACTTTCACGTGATGATAATCTGATTCGATTACCCTACCCAAGAAGCTTCCAGATATGCCGGTGAACGCCGCCACGAATCGGTTGATGGGTTGGCGATAAATTTCCTCCGGTGACGCAATTTGTTGCAATTCACCGGCACGCAGCACTCCAATCTGATCTGCTAGTGCGAACGCCTCTGATTGATCGTGGGTGATATAACAAGCCGTTGCTCCGATTTCACGAGTAAGAGTAGCTATCTCCACGCGTAAACGTTCCCGCAAATCCGCATCCAAATTAGATAGCGGCTCATCAAAGAGGAGCAACGACGGGCGTCCGACAATCGCACGAGCGAGCGCGACCCGTTGCTGCTCTCCACCCGACAATTGAAACGGATAGTTTGGACCTTTAGTTGATAGTCCTACTCGTTCCAGCGCTTCGTTGACCCGACGAGTTGACTCACTCACATCCACGTTGCGACGCTTCAAAGCGTAGGCGACGTTTTCGAAAGAAGTCATATGTGGCCAAAGTGCGTAGTCCTGAAAAACCATCGCTAGATCACGCTTCTCTGGTGCCATGTGAAATCCGTTGTTTGCTACGACGCGATCTCCAAATGTAATGGAACCCGAATCCAATCGTTCTATCCCTGCAATAGATCTAATGAGGGTGGATTTGCCAGAACCTGAGGGACCCAGGAGAACTGTGAAAGTCCCTGGTTCGATGGTGAGATCAAAATTGTTTAGAGCTTTGAGAGCACCGTACTGCTTGCTCGCACCCTTGATCTCAACACGATAAGCGTTCTCAGTTGCGTTCTGGTTCATCGTAGGTTTCCTAACCTCTTCCATCCGAGCGGGGCAAAGCGATTAAATAAAAAGAATGCAATTCCAACGACCACTAGCGCCCACACGATCGAGAGGACTTCGATAGATGTTCCCCCGCCATAATCAAAGCCAGCAAGAGATAGCTCAATTCCAACTGCAACCGGTGGACTACCCGGTGCATAAAGCAACTCAGAAATCGGAAGTTCAAGCAAGGTCCCAGAGAAGGTAAGCAGCCAAGCAATCAAAAGCGGCCTAGCGATTAATGGCATCGTTACATCGATCCACGCTTTAACAGGTCCGCTTCCATGCACCCGTGCGCAATCCATCATGGATTCTTGAATCTGCCCCATGTTGCCAACCAGAGATCTGGAGGTCGATGGCAGAGCATTTGCCGTATATGCCAAGGCCAGCAAGAAAGAGGTTCCGTAAATGTGCAGACCTATGTCGTTGATGAATTTAAGGTTATAGGTAAAGATATAACCGATCGCAAAAACGATTCCGGGAAGTGCCACCGCAGCCAAGAGGAAGAAATCAACAAAACGTTTTGAACGACTGTTGCGCGCAGATGATAAGACTTTAGAGGCAATT
>JAYTQV010000101.1:0-4975 GCA_043746515.1 Actinomycetes bacterium
GCAGGAACCACAGGTAACAGTATGGACGATGGGTGTTGGCCTCCAGCGTAAATCGTCACTTGGTTATCAAATATTGCCGCTGGACGATCTTCCGGATGATCATGTCTAAACGGACCGCTGCCTTTCATGATGCGACCCCCCATTTCAACAGGTTCTAGACCATGATCAAAATCGCAACCCTTTACTGTGAGAGCTAGTCGATACCCTGCTGGAAGTGCTAAACAAGTAGCCCAAATTTCTATCTCTAATTCATATATCTGACCAGGAACTAAAGGTTCAGCTCTCTTGTGTGGGTGGTATGGAGCCCACGGTTTTGATTGTGTGCCATCAATCCCTCGATGAGAAGCACGCAACCAACCTTGTGACAAGGGAGTTTTTGGATCATTAGCACCTTCGAAAAGAATCTCTTTACCCTCTTCGCTAAATGCTCTCAAAATCAGAAACAGATCTGCGTCCGAGGTGGATGAAGAAATCCATATCTTCGCGCTAACGGGTCCAGTAATTTCAGTCGACTGCGCCAATGGGGCGGCATAAAAAGTAATTCCTTCACCCATAGCGCTATATGTAAAACTTTCAGAATTTTGTGGCGCAGAATCATTGATCGACTTATTACTAGGGTTCAGATATTTTCGTAACCATTCAGTTCGGGCAAGTGGCCATTCATTTTCAGCACGCAATTTTACAGTTCCATCGACCTGTCGAATATTCAAAAAGACCAATGGTTGTTGTTGCCAATCTCCTTCACCTTTAAGGAAGTAATCGAAGAAGCGCTTCTGCAAAGTTCGACCATACTCCGTATAAAATCCAGACCAATGTGTTCCGTTGTGCACCTCTAACCATTTTTTGTCAGAGCCCGTCGCAGTCCAAGCATATAAATTTCCGCGCTGATGATTTCCGAGGCCGCCCCAGTTAGCAGCAGAAAGTGTAGGGACTTTGATTTTCTCTGGTTGGCTAGAATGCGCAAAATGCCAATCATCATCAAAGGGGTGTTCGATAATTTGTTTTGCCAAGTCGCAGCGATTTGCATATAACTCATCGTCGGTTAAATCTTCATCTCCGCACGCCCATAAGCCACTTTCGGGATTTTTGAATCCTCTAGAACCCAAACCATACTGAATTGTTGACATACGTTGATACCAATCGGGTAAGAAGGCATTGTGAATTCCGCCGTGATGTGTCATATCGCGGAAATAATCATTGGCTCCTTCCCAAGGGCAAATGGCCGCTAAATGAGGTGGATTAAGTTCTGCTACTTGCCACTGATTCTTTGCGTAGTAAGAAATTCCCGCCAATCCAACTTTTCCATTTGACCAATCTTGTGCTGCGATCCATTCAATACAATCGTAATAATCTTGTGCTTCTCGTTTACTCCAAACATCAATAAAGCCTGGGGATCGACCAGCGCCGCGCGAATCTATTCTTACGACGGCATAGCCAAATGCAGTCCAGTGCTCAGGGTCAACCAACTCCCACGCAGCATATTTGCCAGTGCTTCCCTCTAAATCCTTTGGGTACCGAGCATTCAAGCGTTCCCATTGCCGTGGATAGCCAGCAGCGAAGGTCAAACCTTTTGCATACGGGCCATAGCTAGCAATCACGGGAAAGGGGCCGTCCTGCAATGGCCTATAAACATCTGCTCGGAGTACAAGGCCGTCGTCCATGGTTATGGGGACATCCCAATCGATCAACATGTTCTCACGCTCTGCTGACTTCAATGCATCTGCCAATGGTTCCATTACACATCACTCCCTTTAACTCGTATTGAATCTCCAGCCTTTTGTGGCAGTCGAATCGAACCAAACAGTGCACAAAGAACTAAGAAAGCTAAAACAATAAAGGCTACGGAAAATTGATCCGCCTTCCCAAATAATGCCGTTCCAAATTTCAACGCTAGAACCGCAATGGCTACTGCAAAGACTTGTGTCAGTTGTTGAATCATGCTCGCCAGACTATTAGCTTGCTGCATCTTTGGTTGCTCGATATCTGCAAAGGTAATGGTGTTATAACAGGTATAACCTAAAGATCTGACCGACCCACTGCACAAAAGTAGAATCCATATCAGAATCAATGGTGTTGACGCTTTAAGGGTTGAAATCAAAAGAATACTCAAGGCTGACAAACTAGTTGCGATTATCAATATGTAACGGAAGGAAAGTCGTTTCAGCAAAGGCGTCGTTAAAGGTTTGAAGAGAAAGTTACCGATAAAAAGGAAAAGTACTACGCTTCCAGCTCGCACTGGCGACCATCCAAATTTATCCTGAAACATAAGAGGCAATAAAAACGGTACTGCATTGATGCCAATACGAAATGCCGCACCCGCTGTATTGGCAAATCTAAAAGTCCGAACATGCAATGCATTTAAACCAACTAGAGGTACAGGCACCTTAAACATATGACGCACAGTTGGAATTCCAATGCCAATGCCTATTCCTAATAACAGGCAGGTTTCTAAAGCATTCACATGTGGATTACCAAAAGCAGCTGCCCCAATCACAATTGACCCAAGAGAAATCGATGCTCCAGCAAACCCAAGCCAGTCAAGTTTTTCCACCTTAGTATGACCCGTATTTGGAACCAGCTTGATTGCCACCAATAGTTCGACAATTCCTATAGGGAGATTAATCGCGAAGATCCAAGGCCAAGAAAAGTGAGCGATAATCAATCCAGATAGGGCAGGGGCGATAATTGGCGCAGTGAGAGCAGGCCACGTTAAATATGAAATTGCGCGGATCATGTTCGCCTTGTCGGTTGCTCTCAGAACGACTAGTCGACCAACTGGAACCATCATTGCCCCGCCAGCACCTTGAAGCACTCGCATACATGTGAGTTCGGTCAGAGATGTGCTAATTGCACATAGTAATGATGCACTGGTAAAGATAATGATGCTGGTGAAGAGAACAGGTCTGGCTCCCCATTTTTCAACAAACCAAGCACTTACTGGAATCAGTACAACAACTGCTGTGAGGTAAGCAGTAACGCAGACACCAACTTGTCCGGAAAGAATATGAAACTGACGTGCGATAGTTGGGGCAGCAGTCGGAATAACCGCCGCATCCAAGTTCTCCATGAAGAGTAAGCCCGCAACCAAGAAAGCAACGGGTCCGACCTCCCAACGTTGCGTTTCTTTTCTCATAAACCTGCCTGAGCTAACGCGCCTTGCAATGAACGCATATAAGCACTACTTGTAACGCTTGCCCCAGAGACAGCATGTATTTTGGCAGAATTTTGGCTGATGGCTTCTAGACGCAATATCGGCACAGACACCCGTGCAAGGGCTATTGAACGAGCATCAGAATTCGGAAGCACTAAAGGGATTACATCGATTATGTGCTTGTTCCTGACCACCACTTCAACTTGGAGGCTGCTATAAATTGTTTTTACAACAGGACCTCTAAATGTTTGACTCCCCATAACCAAAGGCTTGTTTTTTGGACTCTGTGTAAGTCGTATAACGGCGACTCCTACTATTGAAAGAATAATGAGGCAAAAAAGGCCATAAATTGCTATTTTCCGAAGCATTTAGACCTCCAAGATAAATTTACCTATTGCGGTTCGGCCTTCAAAAATTTCATGCACTTTAGCGGCTTGCGCAAGAGGAAAAATTTCAGTGACATCAATTTTTAATGTCCCGTTTTCAACTAGCGCTACAGAATGACTTAAGCTTTCCGCTAGCAGCGCTGGACTATGGTCTGAAAGTGAACCATTTGATATTCCTACAAAACCAATGCATCTACTACGAAGCCAGAGAGCCGATGGCAATTCCTGCGAAGCACGAGAAATATTACTATAAGAAACTAAACGTCCAAAAGGCGCAACTATTTCTAATGATCGCTTCTGAACTTCACCGCCTATTGGATCTAAGATGGCATCGATGCCATTACCACCTGTTAATTCCATTGCATGATCTGAAAAATTCTCGTAACTCATAAGTTCGTCATATCCATTTTGTTTTGCATAAGCCTCTTTAGAAATACTACTAATCGTTCCAAAAAGTCGAGTTCCATTAATCTGTTTGACTAGTTGCCCAACAATTGATCCGACTCCACCAGAAGCGGCGTGAACCATTACAGTTTCACCAGGGCGAATACGACCCGCTCGTTCTACAATATTAAGCGCCAAAGGAACCGTGACGAGTATTCCGGCAGACTCTGGCCTCTTTGCAAAGTCTTCTGAAATCTTCTCCGTAAATTTTTCTAGCGCTGTCACATATTCGGCATATGCATGTCCCCGAGTAAAGGATGTAACAAAATCACCAACTTTAAATTTCATGCAGCCTGTGCCTAACTTCACGACCTCGCCAGAAGCTTCCACTCCAATAATCATCGGAACTTTGCCATCACCGTCACCAACTCGATTTCGAATATCCGTGAAATTGACTCCGATAAAACGTGATTTGATCAATACTTCACCATCGCCAGGTTCGGGCATTGGGGCATCGCTATATTCCAGGCACTCCGGACCGCCGTATTCGTTTATTACAATTGCCTTCATTTTGCTGCCTCCGCCAAGCATTCTTTCATCGAAATCCCTTGTGTGCAATCGTTTGCTGTGACAAAATTACGGTAAAGGTGGTGTACAGATGGAAGCGGATATTGTTGTTGCGGGTGCTGGTCATAACAGCCTAATTACAGCTTGTTACCTGGCCAAGGCTGGATTTAGCACGATACTTCTGGATGCTCGGCACATTCCAGGAGGAGGTGCTGCCTCTGAAGAATTACTCGACCCCGGGTTCCTCATTGATACTTGTTCTACTGGCCACACTTTAATTCGTTCTAATCCTCTACTGCTTCAAGATGAACTTGGGTTGATTAGTAAATATGGTCTCAAATATTTTGAGCCAGACCCTGTCGCCCATGTTGCTTTCCCTGACGGTAAACAATTTACGATGTATCTAGATATTGAAAAGACTATCGAAGAAATTTCTCGTTTTAGTAAGAAGGATGCAGCCGCCTATCGTCGGATGTCCAATGAATAT